>NZ_LAVM01000086.1:0-23456 GCF_001083815.1 Nocardiopsis sp. SBT366
CGTGACGGCTCTGTCGGCCGCCCTGGCGGCCCGCGTGGATTTTGCCTTGGAGTGCGGCGCGGGGGGCGTTGACCGCGGTGTGTGTCCGGGAACACGGGGTCGGCGCAGGGGGGGGGGCGGGGGGCGGGGCGGCGAGCGACAGTAGACGGGTGGGGTTGGGGGGTTGGGACACGGGTGCTGCTCGTTTCCTTCTCGGGGGCTGTTCGGGGGATCGCTGGTCGGGGTCAGATCAGCACTGCGAGGAGCGCCAGGATGACCAGCGTGCCGACGACGGCTCCCAGGCATCCCAGCACCGCGCCCACTCCGCCGCCGCGCGGAGCGAACCCCGGGCCGTCGCTGTAGTAGTGGCGGTTCCTGCCGTAGTACCAGCGGTTCCGGGGACGCGGTGCGTGCGCGGAGCCCACGACGTGGGCCTGGTTGCTGCGTCGCGAGGGACGCCCCGCCCTCGGGGACCGCGCGGGGCGGGACGAACCCGAACGTGAGTTGAACCCGCCACCGGCACGCGCGGCGCCGCCACCGGAGCCGAAGCCACCGCCGGAGCGGCCGGACCCACCGCTGCTGCTGCGCGAGTTGAAGCCGCCGCCACGGCGTGCGGCACCTCCGCGTGAGCTGCTGCCGCCACCGCTGGAACGACCGCCGCTGGACCTCCCGCCGCCGGAGCGACCGCTGCTGGAGCGGCCTCCGCCGGATCGTCCGCCTGATGACCGTCCGCCGCCAGATCTCCTGCTCATCGGCGCCTCCTTGGGGGTTGTCGTTCACCGCCACCGGGGGAGGGCGGCGCACCACGACAATATCGCCGAACACCCCAGTTCAGGGGCTTCAGGAGTGGTTTGGTCCGATTGCGGTCATCACGTGCCCGGAAGGGAACCCCACGAGTCCCGCGCGCGTCTTCAGTTACCGGCCCCCGGTGAACCCTTCAGGGCCGCGCGCAGGATCTCGACGGCCTCGTCGTGTTCCAACCCGACCCGGGTGATGACCTCGGCGTAGGCACGCGCGGCGGCCAGGGCCTCGGCTCTCTGGTCGTCCCCGGCGGCGGCCACGAAGGTCCCCGAGCGGCCCCTGGTCTCCACGACCCCGGCCTGTTCGAGTTCCCGATAGGCACGGGCGACGGTGTTCACCGCCACCGAAAGCTGTCCGGCCAGGGCGCGGACAGTGGGCAGCCGGTAGCCGACGGGGAGTTCACCGTTGGCCGCGGCGATCGCGACGAGAGCTCTGATCTGTTCGTAGGGCGGAACCTTCGACGTTGGATCAATGCGGATGAAATCCGCCATGTCCTTGTGTGCTCCCCACATGAATCGCCGACCACTCACCCGGCGCGAACCGGGTGTTCGTCCAACCTATGCCCACCCGTCGCCCACCACCAACCCTCAAACGACCCGCTCCGCGCCCAGACCCCCCAACCCGTCGCCCACCACCAACCCTCAAAGGACCCGCTTCGCGCCCAGACCCCCAACCCGGCCCCGTCCGTCGCCCTCAACGAGCCTGAAGGGTCCACGCTCCGCGCGCGTCCTCTCACTCCTCACCCCAACCGTCGAACAGCCGATGGGCCGGGTCCGACGCACCGGGCCCGATGGATCGGGTCCGACACAGACGAAGCGGCCCCACGGAGTGAACCATGGGGCCGCCGGGGGGCCGGAGTCAGACCACCACCGAACGGGGCACCTGCTGGATACCGTGCAGCCGGTGCGCCTCCCGAGCCGTGAGCAGGTCCTCCGCGACCTGGGTGGCCTGCTTGATCTCGGGTCGGGCCAGACGCTTACGGCGCTTGATGCGGTCCGTGTAGCCCTTGACCCCGACCAGTACGCGCTCCCGCGCGTAGGCGGCGCGCATGGCCTCGGTCAGGGCGGTGTCGAACCGCACGCCGTGTGCGTGGACCTCCTCGACCGGGGCGTCCTGCTCGCGCACCTCGTCCAGGGCACGCTCCGCCTCGGCCACCGACCTCAGGAGCTCGGGCAGCTGATCGGCCCGTTCCTGGTCCTGGGCGAGCTCTTCGCGCGCCTTCGTCATGTCCTGCTTGGCAAGTCCCATGTCCGCTCTCCGTGGGGAGTACCGTCAGCCGTGTCGAGGCAACTCTATGGGTGACGAAGATCATCGGGCGAGCCGGACCGTGCGTCGGTGGTGGCGTCGCGGCGGCGGACCTGCCAGCTTGACTCCGTCGATCCCCCTGTCCCCCGAAAGGCACCAGAGTGAGCAGGAACTACGCGGGTCTGAGCCGCGAGCGCATCATCGTCGAGGCCCTCCACATCATCGCCGGACGGGGTCTGGGCGGGCTGTCCATGCGCCGACTCGGCGACGCCCTGGACGTGGAGGCCATGGCGATCTACCACCACTTCCCCAAGGGCAAGGAGCAGCTGTTCAACGCGATCGCCGCGTACGTCACCACGGCGCGGGTGGTCAGTGGGCTGACCGAGGGACAGGGCCCGCCCGGGGACGTCGACGGTGCCGAGGGCGTGGAGGCGACCGGGACCGACCCCGTGGAGGCGGCCGGGGCCGACGACCTCCCGTGGGACCGTCGTCTGACCGTCTGGGCCGAGGCCTACCGGGAGCGGCTGCTGACCTACTCCGGCGCGCTGTCCCTGCTCATGCACCGCGCGCCGCACACCCTGGGCGAGGAGGACACACGGGCGCTGCTCCACACGGCCCTCACCGAGGCGGGAGTCGCGGAGGACGACGTGTCCCGGGCCTGCGACGCCCTGAACGCCTACTGTCTGGGTGCGGTCGCCCACCAGGTCCGCCACGGTGACCGTGAGGACGCTCCCGACGAGACCGAGGCCCTGGCCGCGTTCCGGTTCGGTCTGCGCGCCCTGCTCAGGGGCCTGTCCGGCTGAGCGGCCGTCAGTCGCCCCGGGACCGCAGCCGCACCCGTTCGCTGCGCAGTTCACGGGCCTCGTCGGGGTCCAGGACCGGGGCGGCGGTGAGCAACTGCCTGGTGTAGTCGCTCTGCGGGTTCTCATAGATGGTGTCGCTGTCGCCCAGTTCGACCACCTCGCCCTTGCGCATCACGGCGACGCGGTCGCTGACCTGGCGCACTACCGCGAGGTCGTGGGCGACGAAGACGTAGGTGAGGCCGAAGTCGTCCTGGAGTTCGGACAGCAGGCGCAGCACCTGGTCCTGGGTGGACACGTCCAGTGCCGAGACGGGCTCGTCGCAGATGATGAGCCTCGGTTTGAGGATGAGTGCCCGGGCGATGGCGATGCGCTGGCGCTGGCCTCCGGAGAAGGCATGCGGGAACCGGTTGTAGTGGTTGGGCTCCAGACCCACCCGCTCCAACAGCTCCTGCACCCGCGAACGGATCGTGCGGGTGTTCCCCTCGCCCTGGACCCGCAGGGCGGTGCCGATGCTCTGGCCGATGGTCATGCGCGGGTTCAGCGACGAGTAGGGGTTCTGGAAGACCATCTGCACGTCGCGGCGGAGCGGACGCAGCCGCCGTTCCGACAGGTGGGTGATGTCCTGCCCCTCGAACTCCACGGTGCCCCCGGTGGGCTCCAGCAGCCGCATGACCATCCGGGAGAGCGTGCTCTTGCCCGACCCGGACTCACCGACGACCCCCAGGGTCTCGCCCTTGTACAGGTCGAAGCTCACACCCTTGACCGCCCAGAAGTCCGAGGCCCGGCCCCACAGCCCGCCCCGCACCTTGAAGCTCTGCGCGACATCGCGGACGCGCAGCAGTGGCTCGCCCCGGTTCCCCGTGGCCCGGGTGGTGGGCTCGAAGGCGGAGAAGGGCGCGGGTTCGGCGGGCTCGGAGCCGGCGGACTCCGCTGTCGCTCCCGAGGACCTGCGCTGTTCCCGGCGTGACCTCTCCGCCCGCTCGGCGCGGTCCCGGGCGCGGCGCTCGGCCCGTGACATCTCCACGCGCGGAACGGCGGCCAGCAGCGCCTGTGTGTAGGGGTGCTCGGGCTCGGCGAGGACCCGGCGCACGTCCCCCCGCTCCACGGCCTGGCCGTGTCGCATGACCACGACCTCGTCCACGGAACCGGCGACCACCGCGAGGTCGTGGGAAACGAGGATCAGGCCCATGTCGAGGTCGCGGCGCAGCTCGTCCAGCAGGTCCAGGATCTGGGCCTGCACGGTGACGTCCAGCGCGGTGGTCGGCTCGTCGGCCAGCAGCACCTTGGGATCGCACATCAGACCCATGGCGATCAGGACGCGCTGGCGCATGCCGCCGGAGAACTCGTGCGGGTAGGAGTTGACCCGCTTCGCGGGCTCGGGGATGCCGACCCTCTCCAGGGACTCGACCGCTCTGGTGCGCGCCTGGGCCCGGGACACCTGCGGCCGGTGCACCCGCAGTGCCTCCACCAGCTGGTTGCCGATCGTGTACTGCGGGTGCAGGGACTGCATCGGGTCCTGGAAGACCATCGCGATGTCGTTGCCCCGCATGGACCGCAGCTTCCTGTCGCTGGCCGCGACCACGTCGGTTCCCACGACCTCGATCCCACCCGTGATCCGCGCTCGGCTGCCCCGGTGCAGACCCATCAGGGCCAGCGAGGTCACGCTCTTGCCGGAACCCGACTCACCCACGATGCCCAGCGCGCCACCGGCGGGCACCTCGAAGGACAGGCCGTCGACCGCGTGCACGTCGCCGTCCAGTGTCGGAAAGGTGACGTGCAGGTCGTCCACGCGCACGACGGGCGCGCCGGAGGGACCGGCCGGGGACCCTGAAGGGGATTCGGTCATCGGAAGGCCTCTCTCAGTTGTGGATGCGCACGCGCGGGTCGATGAGCGGGTAGACCAGGTCGACCAGCAGGTTGCAGATGACGATGAAGAACGCGCCGAACAGGGTCACGCCGAGGATGACCGGCAGGTCGCTCTGGGTGATGGCCTGGACCGCGTACCGGCCGATCCCGTTGAGGGAGAAGACCTGCTCGGTCAGGACCGCGCCGCCCAGGACCAACCCGAGATCCAGGCCGAAGATGGTGACGATGGGGGTCAGGGTGGGCCGCAGGGCGTGCTTGAGCACGACCTTGCGCTCACTGAGGCCCTTGGCCCGTGCGGTGCGGATGTAGTCCTCGTTGAGGGTCTCCAACATGCCCGCCCGGGTCTGCCGCGCGTACATGGCCGCGTGCAGGAACGCCAGGGTCAGCCACGGCAGCAGCATGCCCTGGGCCCAGGCGAGGGGGTCCTGGGAGAAGGGCACGTAGCGCGGAGTGGCGAACAGGCCCCAGGAGTGGACGAGGAAGGCCAGGGCGAGCAGACCGGTGAAGAAGATCGGCAGGGAGACACCGGCCAGTGCGATGCCCATGGCCAGGCGGTCGAAGAGACTGCCCTTCCACACGGCCGAGATCACGCCGACGGCGACGCCGCCCACCAGCCAGATGACGCCCGCGCCGATGGCCAGGGAGGCCGTCACCGGGAGGCGGGAGATGATCTCGGGGAACACCTCCTGGTAGGTCTGGAAGGAGTAGCCGAAGCAGGGGGCCGAGCACTCGATGGTGTCCCGGCCGAACTGGTACTGGGCACCGAAGAAGATGCCCCGGACGAACTCGCCGAACTGGACCACGATCGGCTGGTCCAGGCCCAGGCGTTCGATGGTGGCCTGGATCGCCTCGGGGGTGGGTGCCCGGCCCACGTACATCGTGGCCAGCTGCTCGGTGGTCCGGCCCGCCCATCGTGGCACCACGTAGAAGATGGCGAAGGTGACCATGGTGACCACGGCCAGGAGCAGCAGACCCGCGCCGAGGCGGCGCAGGATGTAGGTCAGCAAGGCGCGTGCCTTCTCTCGTCAGGGGACAGGGCCTCGGGGCCCGGGTTCGGGGCGGAGACGACTCCACCCCGGAGCCAAACCGTAACCCATGGCAATCAGGCGATCACGCGCTGGAGTCGGCGTGTACAAGGGGTCGGGAACACGCCCATCGAGGCCGTCGTCCGGGCCGCGCGGCGCCGGCTGATCCAAAGCGCCGCCTCTCCGCGCACGGAGGCGGCGGCCCCTCCCCCGAGGAACCGCCGCCGCGCACGGGTCCCGCTAGTTGTTGCTGGTGCCCAGGGCCATGTAGTCGTACATCGAGTAGCCCGCGTGGTAGTACACGTTGGTCAGGCTCGCGGGACGGTACAGCACCGTCCGCTCGAACACGGCCGGAAGGATCGCGGCCTGGTCCATCGCCCGCTCGTCGATCTTCGTGTAGATGTCGGCTCGCTCGTCCGGGTCGGCCACCGCGACGACCTCGTCGAACCAGTCGTCGATCTGCTGGTCGTCGAGTTCGGAGATGTTGGAGTTGCCCGCCTGCTGGATCGCGTCACCGTCCAGGATCTTGCTCATGAACCCGTAGCCGCTCGCCCAGTCCGGCGCCCAGCCGTACACGGTCAGCCCCAGGTCGTTGTCGGCCACGAAGGACGGCGAACCCGCCTGGGTGTTGGTGTAGGTGTCGGACGGGTACTGCTTGATCTCCGTGTCGATACCCACCCGGGCCAGGGCCTGCTGGAGTGCCTCGGCGGTGCTGACGTCCGAGGGTCGGTCGGCGCGGGCGCCGATGGCCGTGGAGAAGCCGTCCGGCTGCCCGCACTCCTCCAGCTTCTCCCGGGCCTTGTCCAGGTCGCCCTTGTTGTCGTCGGACGGGTAGGGGTCGAAGCTCGGGTCGGAGCCGGGGAGAGCGCCGGGCATGATCTGGGTGGCGATGTCACCGCCGGTGTCGCCGCCCCAGGCGCGCTGGAGGGCGTCCCGGTCGGCCGCGTACATGACCGCCTGGCGGCAGGCCAGGTCGTCCAGCGGCTCCATGACGGTGTTGATGTTGACGTAGCGCAGGGTGTTGGTCTGCGGGTTGTCGACGTTGTGGCGCTGGCCCTCGTCAGTGATGACGGTGCCCTTCATCGCCGGTCCGACACCGGCCCCGGCGAGGTCCACGTCGAGTTCGCCGTTGACCAGCCGCTGGTCGATCTCGTTCTGGTCGACGCCCAGCTCCACCTCGATCCGGTCCGGCAGCGCCTTGCGGGTGGGGTCGGTGGAGGCGTCCCACTGGTCGTTGCGCTCCAGGTTCAGGGAGACTCCCGGGCGGTACTCCCCCTCGAACTTGTAGGGCCCCGAAGAGATCACGTTGCTCTGGTACTGCTCGCCCCGGTCGGCATCGGCGGGAACCGGCGCGGTCTGCGGCTGGATGAGCAGGTACGGGAACTCGGAGAAGCTGTCCTTGAGGTGGAAGACCAGCGTGTGGTCGTCCGGGGTCTCGATTCCGTCGAACCCGGCCAGCGGGTCGCCCTCGTCGGCGTAGGGGCCCTCGTAGTCGTCGCTGTCGGCCAGCAGCCCCTGGAAGTACTTGGGGCCGTTGGGCAGCGCCTGGTCACCGAAGTTGCTGCGTGCGATGGCGTACTTGATGTCCTCGGCGGTGATCTCCGAACCGTCCTGGAACTTCAGGCCCGGCTTGATGCGCACGGTCCACTCGGTGGAGTCGTCGTTGCCCTCGGGCATCGCCTCGGCGAGGTCGGGCTGGAGCTCGATGCCCTGTTCGCCGGGCGCCTCGGTGTAGGTGAGCAGGGTGCGCGCGTAGTAGCGGGAGAAGTTCCAGCTGAAGGCGTAGTAGGTGTTGCCGGGGTCGGGAGAGTCGAAGTCGGAGGAGATGGCGTAGCGCAGGGTCCCGCCGGACTGGTCGGAGGGGTTGACGATGGTGGTCTCGCCCTCGTTGAACTCGGCGTCGGACTGCCCGCCGCCGCCTCCGCTCCCGCCGCCGCAAGCGGCCAGGAGCAACGCCATGGCGGTACCCGCGGCCGCGGGTGCGGCGACTCGGCGGAACACGCCGCGCCGCCCGGGCGGTTGCTGGCGCGTGAAGTGAAGGGTGGTCACCTGGGCCTCCTGGTCGGTTCGCTGGTGGGGCCGTGCGGCGCACGGCCCCGGATGGCCGAGGGTCTCGGCTGGACTGTGGGGCCGTGGGGGCCCGTGCGGGGTGTCAGTCGGAGGAGCGCGGGTCGAAGGCGTCGCGCAGCCCGTCACCGAAGAGGTTGAAGGCGAGGACGGTGACGAAGATGGCCAGACCCGGGATGATCACGAAGTGCGGCGAGGTGGTGTAGAAGCGCAGGGCGTTCTCCAACATGCCGCCCCAGGTGGCCATGGGCGGGTTGATGCCCACGCCCAGGAAGCTCAGGGCCGCCTCGAAGAGGATGTTGGTGGGGATGAGCAGGGTGGAGTAGACGAGGATCGGGGTGACCAGGTTGGGCAGGATCTCGCGGAAGACGATGTGGGTGCTGCCCGCGCCGAGGCTGCGCGCGGCCTCGACGAACTCGCGCTCCTTGAGGGTGAGGGTCTGCCCGCGCACGATCCGGCCGATGTAGGGCCAGTTGAAGAACCCGATGATGAACACCAGGACGCCGATGCGCAGGTTGTTGCCGGACAGGCCGAAGGCGCCGTCGGGGATGACGCCGACCAGGGCGATCGCGAAGAGCAGCAGGGGAAAGGCGAGGAAGATGTCCATGGTGCGGCTGATGACGACGTCCACCCAGCCGCCGAAGTACCCGGCGAGGATGCCCAGCACGGTGCCGATGACCACGCACACCACCGTGGCGACCGTGGCGACCAGCAGGGAGGTGCGCGCGCCGTAGACGATGCGGCTGAACAGGTCGCGGCCGTTGACCGGCTCCACGCCCAGGAGGTACTGGGCGCTGATCCCGCCCCAGGGGTCCAGTCCCCGGGCGGGGTCGTCCGGGTCGCGCAGGACCCCGCCGGTGAGCGGGTCGACCAGGCCCTGGTTGAACTGGTTGGGCGGGTGTCCGAACCAGGCGGTGAGCAGGGGCGCGAAGAGCGCGACCAGGATGAGGAGGACGACCACGACCCCGCCGGTCATGCCGACCCTGTCCTTGCGGAACCGCTGCCAGGCGATCTGGCGCAGGGATCGGCTGGCGGCGTTCCTGGACCCCGCGACGACCGCTTCTGGCTCGGCGTGCTGCGAGGAATCAGGCACGTCCATCGGCGCGGTCATGTACCCCTGCCTCCTGCTGTCTCTGCGTGTAGCCACCCGTCGGTGCCAACGTGTTGCTACTTGACTACGCAGAGTTTGCACTAGCGGAGTGGGGCGTTTCCACCTTCCGCGCCGACGAAGACACCGTCACGGGCGACGACCGTTCCGGACCTGAGTACGAGGTCGCGGCCCGGTACCTTGGCGACGGCCTCGGCCGCCGACCGCGCGTTGACGACCACCAGGTCGGCGGGGCCGCCCACCCTCAGGCCGTGGTCGCCGATCCCCAGCACACGGGCGGCGTTGGTCGTCACGGTGTCCAGCGCCAGCAGCAGTTCGTCGTCGCAGCGGCTGGAGTTGCGGTAGGCGATGAGCATGGCCCGACGCAGCATGTCGCCGTCGCCGAAGGGTCCCCACAGGTCGTTGATGCCGTCCGTACCGCCGGCCAGGAGCACCCCGTGCTCCGCGCAGGCCCGGAGCGGCGGCACCGGGGCGTCGTAGACCGCCGCGTTCACCAGGGCGACGCCTGCTTCGGCGAACTGTTCGAGGAGTCGGGTCTGGGTGGGCGGGTGCGCGATCCCGAACGCGTGGGACACCGCCACACGGCCGCCCAGGTCGTACTCCCGCGTCATGCGGGCGATGAGGCCCATCTCCCAGGCTCCGAGCGACCCGCCGTCGTGCAGGTGGATGTCGATGCCCGTGCCGGTGGACGCGGCGAGGTCGAAGACGGCTTCGAGGTGGGCGTTGGGTGCGTCGTCGAACCCCGCGGGGTCGAGTCCTCCGATCACCGAGGCCCCGGCCCCCACCGCGTCCCGCAGGAGGGAGAGCGTCCCCGGGTTGGTGACGAGCCCGCCCTGGGGGAAGGCCACCTGCTCGATGTCGATCACGCCCCGGTACCGGCGCGCTACCTCCGCGACGGCCTCGATCCCCCGCAGGCCCACGCCCGGGTCCACGTCCGTGTGGGTGCGCAGGTGCGTGGTGCCCGCCGCGACCATCGCCTCCACCAGAGCGGAGGCGTACTCGCGAGAGGGCAGACCGTGGGCGTCCCTGTGGCGCCGCTCATGGGCGACGCGTTCGGCCACGGTCTCCACCTGTGGCGCCGAGACCCACGGTCCGCCGTAGAGGGTCTTGTCGATGTGGGCGTGGGCGTTGACCAGCCCGGGCAGGACGGTCCGACCCGCGGCGTCGATGACCTCGTCGCCCGGGGCCCCGGCGACGGGTCCCTCCTGGATCGCGGTGATGCGCCCGTCCTCCGCGACGACGGTGACCGGCTCGGTCCGGCCGGGCAGGACGGCGTTGGTGACGCGCAGCATGCGGGGTTCCCTTCGGGTGGCGGCTCGGTTCGGCCGGGTGCTACAGGTTGATGAACAGCTCGGCGAGCGTGGCGGAGGCGACGATGGTGGTCGTGAAGGTCAGCACGGCCGCCACCACGATCTTCCAGCTCAGCTGTGAGAACGCCTTGCGGTCGCGGCCCATGGTCATCCCGACCAGCGCGAGCTGGGGCAGCCCGATCAGGAGCACGTTCAGGTTCTGGACGAGGTCGGCGATCACCCCGGCGACCGGGGAGATCGGCGTCGTCACGATCGTGGCGATCGCCAGGACCCAGACCGTGGCCGGGATGGCCCTCACCTTGCGGGCCAGGAGGATCGCGATCCCCGTCATCATCAGCAGCACGGCCATGCCCGCGACGTCGCGCGGGTGGAAGCCGCCGGTGCCCAGCCAGTTGAGCAGCAGTCCCGCCACACCGGCGAAGGCGTAGGCGGCCACACCCGGCCGCCATCCCCGGGGGACGTCGGGGTCACGCGGCCCTTCGGCCTCGGCCGCCGCGTCGCCGTCCTCCTTGGACCGTACCGAGGCGTCGCCCTCGGGAACCTGACCCCGGGCGACCAGCCTCGCCTCCTCGATCTCCGGGGCGGGGCGGCGGAACACACGGCACCAGAAGCCGTAGAGGCGACGGGCCACGGGCAGGCCGATGAAGACACCCGCGTAGAAGCCGACGATGTTGGTGACCAGGTTGGACAGGGCTGCCAGGGCGGCGATCTCGGCGGCCTGGTCGGGGTAGAGCAGGGCCAGGGCGCCCACTCCGCCGAGCATCATCGAGGTGGAGCCGACACCGAGCGCCAGGGCCAGCGACAGCGGGTTGTACAGGCCCGTGCCGCCCAGGACGCTGGTGATGAGGGAGATGAAGACGGCACCGAACATCGAACCGATGATCCAGACGCCGAAGACCCCGCGGTACTCGGGCGAGGAGGTCCCGAACCGGTCGATGGCGTAGGCCAGGTAGGACTCCCGGTCGATCGCCCAGGTGGCGCCGATGGCCGCGCGCCCCATGCCGAGCAGGACGGCGATGGGCAGCGCGAGGATGATCGTCCCGAAGAGCTGGCCCACCTCCTGCATGAGCAGGGCCGGTCCGACCTGTTCGACCATGCCGATCGACGGGCCGATGCCGGTGCCGAGCATCGCGAGGAAGAGGACCATGCCGACCGGGATCAGGGCCTCGCCCGCCGAACGGGTGCCTCCGCGCAGCGGGAGCCACCGCTGGAGGCCGACGACGGCCCCCAGCAGAACCACCCAGACCAGCGGGAACAGCACGATGGCGGCGGGCCCGACCCGGAACTTGTGTTCGCCGACCAACACGGCCACGACACTGATCAGCACGCTCACGCCGATGGCGGTCACCCAGTCACCGCGACCGACCGAACCGCGGTCCGACACGTCCCCGTGCGACTCCGCCTGCTGCTTTCTTGCCCTCATCTGGGATACCAATCAGTGAGCCGCTCAATTTTCGAGGAGCCTATGGTTGGGACAAAACCGCTGTCAAGAGCGATATAGCCCCAACTTCAGCTGCACTTACGAGCACACCCATCCCCGCCTTAAGGGCTCGTGGTATACAAGTTTCATGGATCAGGTCATCAGAGCACGGTACGTGCTGGCGCATTCCGAGGGTTCCCACGTCTGGTTGAAGGACGGCTACGTCGCCCACTCCGACGGCGTCGTCACGGAGGTGGGCACCGGCACCCCGGGATCGACCGCGCCCGTCCTGGACCTGGGCGACTCGATCCTCACCCCCGGGCTGATCGACCTGGACGCCCTGGTGGACATCGACCACCTCATCCTCGACGCGCACCACGACACGGCGCACGCCCGTTCCCTGGTCGGCTCCGTCGAGCACTGGCGCGACCGCCCGCGCGACGTCCTGACCCCCGACCAGCGCGACGTCCTGCGCCGGTTCGGACTCGCGCAGCTCGCCCTGCACGGCGTCACGACCTACATGCCGATCGCCTCGGAGATCCACCTGGAGTGGAACGAGTCCGCCGACGAGCTGCGCCATCTGGCGGACCTCACCCGTGAGTGGGGCCTGCGCGGCTACCTCGGCCCCTCGTACCGCTCCGCTGTGGGCGCCGTCGCAGACGGAGAGCGCACCTTCGTCGAGGCCCCCGAGCGCGGTGAGTCCGGCCTGGACGAGGCGCTGCGCTTCGCGGACGAACTCTCCGAGCGCGGCGACGACCTGGTCCGACCGGTCCTCCTCCCCTGCCGTATCGAGACGCTCACGCCCGAACTGCTGGAGCGCACGGCGAAGGAGGCCACGAAGCGCGGACTCCTCGTGCGCCTGCACTCCCTCCAACAGCCGTGGGAGCGCGAGGTGATCATCCAGCGCCACGGTCTCACCCCGCTGGACCTGATCGAGCGCAGCGGACTGCTCAACGACCGGCTGCTCATCCCCCATGCCCTGTGGACCGACCGCAACCCGGAGCTGACCGGCCCGAACGGCGTCGACATCACCCGCCTGGCCAGGGCGGGCGTGAGCGTGATCCACTGCCCCCTGACCACCTTCCGGTACGGCGACATCCTGGAGACCTTCAACGACTTCCGGGACGCCGGGGTCACGATGGCGCTGGGCACCGACTCCTTCCCGCCCGACCTCGTGCGCGGCATGGACGTGGGCCTGCACGCCTCACGCCTGCTCTACGGGCACGGCGCCGTCAGTCTGGGCGGCTACATGGAGGCCGCGACCCTGGGCGGCGCGGCCGCGCTCAAGCGTCCCGACCTCGGACGCCTGGAGGCCGGAGCGAGCGCGGACCTGACCGCGTTCTCCCTGGGCGACTTCCGCGACGGAGTCGTGGAGGACCCCCTGCGCACTCTGGTGCTCAACGGCACCGCCCGCAACGCCACCCACACCTTCGTCGCCGGTCGTCCGGTCGTGACCGACGGGCGACTGCCCGGTGTGGACCTGGACTCGCTCAGGAACCAGGCGCAGGAGGTGTTCGGGGAACTCCAGCGCGGCTACAGTGAGCGGGACGGCCTCCACCGCCCGGTCGAGGCCCTCTTCCCCCCGTCGTTCCCGGTTCTGCGGGCCGAGTCCGAGGACGCCCGCACCGGCCGGGGGTGAACCAAGCGCACACGGCGGGAACGGGTCTCATGACACGGACATCGGGTGGGTCGGCCCCTCTGACACAGGCGGCCGAGGTCGCCATCCGTGAGGGGATCATCTCCGGCCGGTACGCACCGGGCGCGCGGCTGCGCGAACGCGAGCTCTCGGAGGAGCTGGGCGTGTCCCGGCTCCCGGTGCGCGAGGCGCTGCGCAACCTCAGGCACGACGGGTTCATCATGACCAGCGCCCACAAGGGCGCGACCGTGCGGACGATGTCCCCCTCGGGGGTCGACGAGCTCTTCGACCTGAGGATCAGGCTGGAACCCTTCGCCGCCGAGCGGGCGGCCCACCAGCACTCCGAGGGGCACGTGCACGCCGGTCTGGCGGCGGCCATGGAGGCGACTGCGGAGGCAACGGAGACGGGCTCCCCGGACCACATCATGACCGCGAACGCGGACTTCCACGCGCAGGTGGTCGAAGCCGCCGGTCACGAGCTGTTGTCCGAGCTCATGGCTCCGATCCTCTCCCGCTCCCGCTGGCTGTTCGCCCTGACGGCCTTCCGCGACCCCCACCTGGAGTTCCAGGCGCACCACGAGATCTACGCCGCGGTCAGCACCGGGAACTCCCGGCTCGCGAGGCTGACCATGGCCGCGCACATCGAGGCCGGACGCGGCCCCTCCCTCGCCGCCGTCGGCGGCGAGGGGTAGCCGGTCCCCGGGGAGCCCCGGCAGGGACTCCCCGTCACGGGGTCAGCGGCCGCGCAGGTCCCGGTACCGCCGGACCAGGGCGGCCGTGGAGGCGTCCAGGTCGGGCACCTCGGCGCCCTCGGTCAGAGCGGGCTGCACCCGCTTCGCCAGGACCTTGCCCAGCTGCACACCCCACTGGTCGAAGGAGTTGACGTTCCACACCGCGCCCTGGACGAACACCTTGTGCTCGTAGAGGGCGACCAGTTGGCCGAGCACCGAGGGGTCGAGCCGGTCGGCCAGGATCGTGCTGGTGGGGCGGTTGCCGGGGAAGGTCCGGTGCGGCACCAGGTCCGCAGGCACCCCCTCGGCGGCGACCTCGTCGGAGGTGCGGCCGAACGCCAGCGCCTGCCCCTGAGCGAACAGGTTGGCCATGAGTAGGTCGTGCTGAGGCACCAGACCCTCGGGCAGGTCCGGAGCCGGGCGCGCGAACCCGATCAGGTCGGCGGGGACGAACCTGGTTCCCTGGTGCAGCAGCTGGAAGTAGGCGTGCTGCCCGTTGGTCCCGGGTGTCCCCCACACCACCGGGCCGGTCTGCCAGGTGACGGGGCGGCCGTCACGCTGGACCGACTTGCCGTTGGACTCCATGTCCAGCTGCTGGAGGTAGGCGGTGAACTTCGACATGTGGTGGCTGTAGGGCAGCACCGCGTGTGACTGGGCGTCGAAGAACCCGCCGTACCAGACACCGAGCAGGCCCAACAGGAACGGTAGGTTGCGCTCCGCGGGAGCGGTGGCGAAGTGGGTGTCCATCAGGTGGAAGCCCGCGAGCATCTCGCGGAACCGCTCGGGACCCAGGGCCACCATCAGGGACAGGCCGATCGCGGAGTCGTAGGAGTAGCGGCCGCCCACCCAGTCCCAGAACTCGAACATGTTGGCGGTGTCGATCCCGAAGCGGGAGACCTCCTCCTCGTTCGTGGAGACCGCCACGAAGTGCCGGGCGATCGCGTCGGAGTCCGCTCCCAGCCCGGCCAGGAGCCAGTCCCGGGCGGCCGTGGCGTTGGTGACCGTCTCCAGGGTGGTGAAGGTCTTGGAGGCGACCACGAACAGGGTCCGCTCGGGGTCGGCGTCGATCAGCGCCTCGTGCAGGTCGGTGCCGTCGACGTTGGAGACGAAGCGGAACTCCAGCCCGCGGTCGGTGTAGGGGCGCAGCGCCTCGTAGGCCATGGCCGGGCCCAGGTCGGAACCCCCGATGCCGATGTTGACCACCCTGGTGACCGCCTGGCCGGTGTGGCCCAGCCAGCGCCGTGCGCGTACCCGGTCGGCGAAGGCCGCCATCCGGTCCAGGACCGCGTGCACCTCGGGCACCACGTCGCGCCCACCCTCCCGGATCACCACGCCGCGTGGGGCCCGCAGGGCGGTGTGCAGGACGGCGCGGTCCTCCGTCAGGTTGACGTGGTCGCCGCGCAGCATGGCGTCACGCAGGGAGGCGACCCCGGTGGCCTCCGCCAGATCGGTGAGCAGCCCCCGCGTCCGCTCGGTCAGGAGGTTCTTGGACAGGTCCGCGTGCAGGTTCCCGACGTCGAGTGAGAACCGGTCGGCCCGCTCGGGGTCCTCGGCGAACAGGTCCCGCAGGTGGGTGCCGCGGAACCACTCGCGGTGCTCGGCCAGGGCGGCCCACTCCTTCCGACGATCCAGGGGGACGGCCCCACCGGACCGGTTCCCGACGTCCTCGGTCCGAGGAAGGGGTGTACTCGCAGACATCCGGTCGCTCCTCGTCGTCCATGATCGGCTGCGGGCCCTACCGGACACCGCGTGCGGCTGTCCCCCTACCCTCCCACGAAAGCCCCCAACCACGGGCCCTTCCGCGCACGTCAGAGCGCCAACGGACGCGATTCACACCGCCGGACCGGGGCTGGGGCCGCTCCGCGTCGTGCCGCCTCCCGTCACCGCCGGACCGGGGCGCGGGCCTCCACGAGCCAGTGCCGCACAACCAGCGTTCGACCCGTGGTGCCGCGCTGCTCGAAGGAACCCCTCATGTCATCGCCGAGGGCGAGGAGACACCGCGACCAGGCGATCCCGCCGCCATTCTCCGCCTGGACGAGTTCGGCCCAACCCGTCTCCAGCCCCTCCGGGACACCAACGGCCTGAACACGGCGAGCCGCGGGGCGAACGCCGCCCGACCCGCGCCGCCAGCGTCCGTCCGGGCTCGTCAGGTCCGGGTGGGAGGCGCGCTCATCGCCGCCGCGAGGAACGTGATCGCCCACTTCCGGGCCGCTTCGCCCGGCCCCGGGGAACCGCAGCCCGGTGTGGGCTCCTGGTGGACCTCCAGGCGGTCGACGGCCGTCACGGCGAGGATCCCCCGCATCCGGAACCCCAGTTCCTCCGGGGACAGGCGGGGCAGTGCGCGCGCGAAGGCGGCGAGGTAGCGCTCGCGGACCGAGTCCTCGGCCGGGCCGGTCCAGCTGCGTACCTCCTCGGCGGGGTCACTGAGGATCGTCATGATCAGCCGGGACGTCCGGGCGCCCGCGCCGTCGGCCCGCATCCCGTCGAACATCGGCCCCGCGAACGCCTCCACCAGTTCGGCGACCGGTGGTTCGGGGGTCCGGGAGAGCAGTCGGTCGAGCCCGGCGCACTGGGCCGCGTTGATGGGCTCGATCACGCGGCGGGCGACCGCGGCCATCAGCTCCGACTTCGAGCCGAAGTGGTAGCCGACGGCGGCAAGGTTGGCTCCCGCGCGTGTGGTGATCGCGCGAACCGAGGTGCCGCGGTATCCGTGCTCAGCGAAGAGGTGCTCGGCCGCGTCGAGGATCTGGGTGCGGGTGTCTGGGGTTGCCACACGAGCGACTATACATATGTTTGAATCAAACGAACGTATGATTCAAACGGACGTATGAAAGAGGATCATCATGAAGCTGCTCGTTTACGGCGCCGGGGTGTGCGGCAGCCTGTTCGCCGCGCGGATGCACGAGGCCGGCCACGACGTCTCGCTCCTCGCCCGGGGCAAGCGTCTGACAGCCCTGCGCGGACACGGCGTGCGGCTCGCCGAGGAGGACAGCCCGGCGGTCAAGCAGGTGCCGGTACCGGTGGTCGAGCGCCCGGAGGGCGGGTACGACCTGATCACCGTCTTCGTCCGCGCCCATCAGGCGGACGCGGTGCTGGAATCACTCGCGGGTGTCCCGGGGGACGTGCTCTCCATGCTCAACTGGGCGGGCGGACCGGAGGCGCTGAGCGCGGGGATCGGCCACGAGCGGTTGCTCCTGGGATTCCCCACGACCGGCGGCACGATGGACGGCGACGTGGTCCGCTACCGCAAGAGCAATGTCCTCACCCGCCGGGTCGCGACACCGGTCGGCGAGCCGGACGGACGTACCACCCCGCGTCTGGAGCGGATCGTGGAAACGTTCCGCACCGCCGGGATCAACGCCAGGGCCGAACCGCGGATGGACGCCTGGCTCAGGACGCACGCCGCGTCCGCGGTTCCCTTGGAGCAGGCGGCCTACGCGGCGGGCGGCCCGGAAGCGTTGGCCGACGATCCGGACGCGGTCCGCGGCATGCTGCACATCATGCGGCACAACCTCGCCTCGATGGAGACGCCGCCGGTGCCTCGCGCGTTCGCCGCGTTGCGGGCTCTGCCGCAAGGGCCCCTCGTGGCCGTGCTCCGGCGCTTCCTGAGGAGCCCCACGGCCGTGCACAGCGGACTCAACAACGCCTCACCCTCCACGGCGGCCGAACTCGAGTGCCTGGCCGAACAGCTCCGCGCCCGTACGGGAGCGCGCTGAGCGGCCCAGGACGCAGAGGACCCCGCCACGCGTGGCACCGCCGGTCCCACAGTCCTCGAACCCGGCTCAGTGAGCTCCACGACCGGCGACCGCTGACCTCGGACCGTTGCGGTGGCGGTGGAGGGTCCGGCCCTCGGAGTTGGCGTGGCCTTCCCCTTTGCGGGCACGCCCTTCGGATGACGCGGCACCACGGGGCGGTTGCTGGTTGGTGCGGCGACTAGATGCGCTCGTGCTCGCCACGGAGCAGCTCGCGCTCGTCGCGGAGCGAGGCCACCTCGGCGCGCAGCGCCCGCAGCTCGGCCAGGATCTGCCGCTGACCCTCGTCCGGGGTCCGGCTGGCGCCACCGTCGGGGGTGTCGCCCGGATCCCCGTCGGGACCGCTGCCCTCCTCGGCGCTCGGGGCGCCGCCCTGCCCGGGTCTGCCGTACTGCTCCTCGTGTCCGGCCTTGTCCAACGCCTCGACCGCCACCGCGATGAACAGGTTGAGGGCGATCAGCGTGGACACCATGACGAAGACGACGAAGAACACCCACGCGTAGGGCTGGTGTTTCATCACCTCGGCCGCGATGTTGCTCCAGCCGTCGGCGGTGAAGATCTGGAACAGGGTGAACAGCGAGGTCCCCAGATCACCGAAGTACTGCGGGGCGTCCGTGGCGAAGAGCCGAGTGGCCATCACCGCCGAGACGTAAAGCAGCAGCACCACCAGCACCATGATCGAGGCCATGCCGGGCATCGCGCGGAACAACCCGGCCACCACATGGCGCAGCGACGGGATCACCGACAACAGGCGCAGGACCCGGAGCACCCGCAGGATCCGCAGCACCGCGAACGGACCGGAGGCCGGGAGCAGGGCGATCCCGATGATCACCATGTCGAACCAGCTCCAGGGGTCCCGGAAGAACTCCCGGCGATGGGCGAACATCCGCAGGCCCATCTCGACGACGAACAGGGCCAGGATGACCCGGTCGATGCTCTTCAGGAGATCACCGTGGCTGTCCATCATCCGCGTCGACGTCTCGAAACCGAGAATCACGGCGTTGATCAGGATGAGGGTAATGACGCTGGCCTGGAACCAGGGGGCCTCGACGAGGGCACGGACCCGTTCGCGCGTGATCACTGGGAGGAGAACTCCGTCTCTGTCTTCGGACGACGGCGCAAAAGCCTACCGTCGGCAACGGGCGCCCCGTTTCGTCCTCTTCGCCCTCCACGCGCTCCCCACTGGCGTCTTCCGCCACGACCAGGCATGATCGAAGACAGGGAAACCTGGGCGAGGGGGCCGCCGATGACGGAATCCGCCGAATTCGACAGGGACGCCACGGACGTCGACGACGTGGACGCCGAGATGGACGCGGGCGCTCCGGACCAGGACTCCGCCGTGGCGGAGTACCTGGAGGACCACTCCGATGACCATCGGATAGACGAGATCGAGGACCACGGGGTACTCGGTGTGGACGCGGAGGTCGGCCAGGAGGTTCCGGACGGGGAGTCCGCTCCTGAGGAGGACGGCTCCACGGAACCCCGGCGCGAGGATCTGTCTCGGATCCTCAGGGCCGAGCAGTACGCGGAACGGGTCAACCGTCGGCTCGAAGGCTGAGCCAGCGCTCCACCCGCAGGACGTGCGCGGCTGCGGCCGCCCGGGCCGCCTCGGGGTCGCGGGCCAGTAGCGCCTCGTGGATGCGCCGGTGGTCCTGGAAGAGGGCGTCGGTGAGCCCCTGCCCGCCGAGCCCGGCCCAGACGCGTTCGTTGAAGGTGCGCGAGGACAGCCCGGCGTGGACGGCGGAGAGCGTGGCGTTGCCCGCGCAGGCCACGACGGCCTGGTGGAAGCCGAGGTCGTCCGCGGCGTGGTCGGCGGGCGCGCGGTCGGCCCCCTCCTCCATCCGGTCGAGGAGGCGGCCGATCCTCGCCAGGTCCTCGGGGGTGGCGCGGGCGGCGGCGACGGCGGTGGCCGCGGGTTCGATCATCCGGCGGACCTGGAGGACCTCCAGCAGGGTCTCGTCGCGTGAGACCTCGGCCAGGACGGAGAAGGCCTCCAGGAGGTCGGCGGGGCGCAGCGCGGTGACGTAGACGCCCGCCCCGTGGCGGACCGACAGCACGCCCAGGGTGGTGAGGGAGCGGATCGCCTCGCGTACCGATCCCCGGGAGACGCCCAGCCGGACGGAGAGCTCCCGTTCCGTGGGCAGCCGCTGCCCCGGACCCACCTCCCCGTCGGCGATCATCGCCTTGATCCGCTCGACGGCCCGTTGGGCCACCGGGGTCCGCACGTCCTCGACCACGCCACTCCCCCGTCTCCGTCACGAACACGGCGATTCTACTCGCCAGGCCCGTGCTCGCGCCCGTGTGACCTCGCCGATTGGTCGGACCACCTGCTCCATGGATGGCTCCAGGGACTCCCCCGCGCACCGGACGGACACCTCGCCCGAGTGGTTGCGCGGCCTACTGTGTCGTGGAAATGCCACCCGACCGCCCGCCGCGCGTGCGCCGAGACCGCTACGGGGTTCTTGCCCCCTCTCGCGCCGCTGTGCAAAAGTGGTCGGACCACTTGCCTCGGTTGCCGTCCGTCGGACCGGACGCTCCTCCTGCCGGGCCGGGGCGTGAAGGAGGCCCATGCGGATCGCCCTGTTCGTCACGTGTGTCAACGACACCCTCTTCCCCGACACCGGGCGCGCGGTGGTCCGTCTCCTGGAGCGGCTGGGCCACGAGGTGGTCTTCCCCGAGGACCAGACCTGCTGCGGTCAGATGCACTACAACACCGGGTACCGGCGCCCCGCAGCCAGGCTCGCGGTGCGCTTCGCCCGGACCTTCGACGGTGCCGACGCGGTGGTGGTCCCCTCCGCCTCGTGCGCGGCGATGGTGCGCGACAACTACCCCCGGCTCGGCGCGGCGGGCAGCAGGCTCTCCCGCAAGATGGCCGACCTCGGCCCCCGCGTGTACGACCTCACCGAGTTCCTCGTGGACGTCCTGGAGGTCACCGACGTGGGCGCCTACTTCCCGCACAGGGTCGTCTACCACCCGACCTGCCACGGGCTGCGCCTCCTCGGCCTGGGTGAGCGCCCCTACCAGCTGCTGCGCGCCGTGCGCGGCCTGGAACTGCTCGAACTCCCCGGTGCCGCCGAGTGCTGCGGGTTCGGCGGCACGTTCTCGGTCAAGAACGGAGACGTGTCCGCCGCCATGGGGTTCGACAAGGCCCGCCACGTGGCCGAGACCGGCGCCGAGGTCCTGTGCGCGGTGGACAACTCCTGCCTGACGCACATCGGCGGCACCCTGTCCCGCCAGCGCTCCGGTGTCCGGATCGCCCACATCGCCGAGATCCTGGCCAGCACCGAGAAGGAGTACGCGCACGCATGAGCGCCACGTTCCTGGGCCTTCCGCCCTTTCCCGAGGCCGCCCGTTCGGCGGTCGGCGACTCCCGCACCCGCCACAACCTGCACAAGGCCACCCACACCATCCGGGGCAAACGCGACGCGGTCGTGGGAGAGCTCGGCGACGACTGGCGGCGGCTGCGCGCCGAGGGGGAGCGGATCAAGACCCACACCCTGCGCCACCTTGACCACCACCTGGAACGGCTGGAGGAGTCGGTCCACCGCGCGGGCGGCACGGTCCACTGGGCCGCCGACGCGGCCGAGGCCAACGAGATCGTCACACGGCTGGTGCGCCGGACCGGTGAGACCGAGGTGGTCAAGGTCAAGTCCATGGCCACCCAGGAGATCGAGCTCAACAACGCGTTGGAGGCGGCCGGGATCACCGCCTACGAGACCGACCTCGCCGAGTTGATCGTCCAGCTCGGCGAGGACCTGCCCTCCCACATCCTGGTGCCCGCCATCCACCTCGCCCGCTCCCAGATCCGGGAGATCTTCCTGGACCGGATGTCGGAGTGGGGGGTGCCCGCCCCGCCCGGGCTCACCGACGACCCCCGCGCGCTGGCCGAGGCCGCGCGTGTCCACCTGCGCGAACTGTTCCTGCGCGCCAAGGTGGCGGTGTCGGGGGCCAACTTCGCCGTCGCCGACTCCGGGACGCTCGTGGTGTTGGAGTCGGAGGGCAACGGACGTATGTGCCTGACCCTGCCGGAGACGCTGATCTCCGTGGTGGGGATCGAGAAGGTCGTGCCCACGTGGTCCGACCTCGAGGTGTTCCTGCAGCTGCTGCCCCGCTCCTCCACTGGGGAGCGGATGAACCCCTACACCTCCACCTGGACCGGGGTGACCCCGGGGGACGGTCCGCGCGACTTCCACCTGGTGCTGCTCGACAACGGCCGCACCGACGTGCTCGCCGACACCGTCGGACGCCAGGCGCTGCGCTGCATCCGGTGTTCGGCCTGCCTGAACATCTGTCCCGTCTACGAACGCACCGGTGGTCACGCCTACGGGTCGGTCTATCCGGGGCCGATCGGCGCGATCCTCACGCCGCAGCTGCGGGGGATGTCCTCGGAGGTGGACCGGGCGCTGCCGTACGCGTCGTCGCTGTGCGGGGCGTGCTACGACGTCTGCCCGGTGGCCATCGACATCCCGGAGGTCCTGGTGCACCTGCGTGAACGGGTCGCGGAGGGCCCCGGGCACCTCGGCGAGAAGGCCGTCATGGCCGGGGCGGAGGCGGTGTTCGGTTCGGCCGGGGCGTTGGACGCGGTGCAGCGCGCGGCGGGGCTGGTCAGTGGGGACCTGCCCCGGCACCTGCCTGGGCAGGCGGGGAAGTGGACCGACACCCGGGACCTGCCGGACGTGCCCCGGGAGACCTTCCGCCAGTGGTGGAAGCAGCGGGGGAAGGGGCAGCGATGAGCGGCACGGACGTGCGTGGCGGGAGCGGTGGGGCCATGGGTTCCCGGGAACGGGTCCTGGCCCGGGTGCGGGCGGCGCTCGCGGACGTGCCCGCCGACGAACACGTGACACCGCCCCCCGGGGACGGGTACGACGAGAGCCACTTCGAGGGGGATGCCCTGGAGGTGTTGGTGGACCGGCTGCAGGACTACAGGGCACTGGTGGAACGGGTACCGGAGGCGGCGCTGCCCGAGCGGATCGCCGCAGCGCTGGAACGGCGCGGTGCCGCCCGGGTGGCGGTCGCCTCGGGTGCTCCACGGGAGTGGTTCTCGCGGGTGACCGCGCCTCGGCTCACCGACTCCCCCGAGGCCCCGTTGTCGGTGGCCGACCTGGACGCTTGCGACGGCGTGGTGACCGGGTGGGCGCTGGCGGTTGCGGAGACCGGGACGATCGTGCTGGACGCCGGACCGGACCAGGGCCGCCGGGCCCTCACGCTGGTCCCCGACTACCACCTGTGCGTGGTGCGGGCCGACCAGGTGGTGAACGGGGTGCCGGGGGCGGTCCGGCTCCTGGACCCGGCCCGGCCGCTCACGTGGATCAGCGGCCCCTCGGCCACCAGCGACATCGAGCTCAACCGGGTGGAGGGCGTACACGGTCCCCGCACTCTGGAGGTGCTGCTGGTGGAGCCCTCCGGCTGAGGTGTCGGTCGCCGTGGCTCCTGGCCCACCGGCGAGGCCGTTGGTGGGGGTGCGACGAGGTGCCGTCGCGGCCGACCGGAGGCTGGGACGGGGCGGGCACTCGCTGCGGGCGGGGCACCGCCTCGGTCAGCGGGTCGACGCTGGTGAGGAGGCACGGGTCGTGCCCGCCCCACCGTGCGGGTGCCGGTTCGCCCCCCGGCGGAGTCGCCGGTGTGCACCCTCGTGCCAGACGGGTCCCGATACCTAGCGTTGCGGTGGATGGCAGACCCACCACGACGGGAAGGTTCCCCGATGCCCCGCCCC
>NZ_LAVM01000007.1:0-105746 GCF_001083815.1 Nocardiopsis sp. SBT366
CCCAAGGATCATCCCCTGACCACCCCGGCGACCGCCGTCATCAGCTCGGAGAGCAGTTCCGAGCCGCGCGCGCGGCTGGCAGCGATGTCGCCGTCGACCCCCGACACCACCTCGGCGTAGGCCTTCAGTTTGGGCTCGGTCCCCGAGGGACGCAGCGTCACCCGCCCACGCGTCCCGCCTTCGAGCTCGAACCGCACGGCGTCCGTCGGCGGCAGACCCTCATGCCCGTCGACGAAGTCCACGACCCCCGACACCTTCAGGGGGCCGAACGCGGCGGGCGGTTCGGCGCGCAACCGCCGCATCGCCGCGGTGATCTCCGAGATGTCCCGCACCCGGACCGACAGCTGGTCGCTCAGGTGCAGGCCGTACCGCCGGGCCTGGTCGTCCAGGAGGTCGACCAGCGTACGGCCCCGGCTCCTCGCGTCGGCCGCCAGCGCCAGCGCCACGAGCGCCGCGCTGACTCCGTCCTTGTCGGCCACCGGTCGGCCACCGTCCCCGCCCACGCAGTAGCCCAGAGCTTCCTCGTAGGAGAACACCCTGCGTTGGCCGGGCGCGCCCGCGCGCGCCAGCCACTTGAACCCGGTCAGGGTCTCCTCGTAGTGCACGCCCCGGTCCCGGGCGATCGCGGCGAGCAGGCTGGAGGAGACGATCGAGGTGGCCACCACCCGGTCCGTGCCACTCGTGTGGTCGAGCACGTACTCGGCGAGCAGTCCGCCCACCTCGTTCCCGGTGAGGAGGCCGTACCCGGGCACCGCCAGGGCCAGCCGGTCGGCGTCGGGGTCGTTGGCCACCACCAGGTCGGCCCCGTGGGCCTCTCCCGCCGCCAGGGCCAGGTCCATCGCCCCGGGTTCCTCCGGGTTGGGGAAGGCGACGGTCGGGAAGTCGGGGTCCGGTTCGAACTGCTCGGCCACCACCTCGGGCGCCGCGAACCCGGCCCTGCCCACCGCCTCCAGCAGCACCCGGCCGCCCACTCCGTGCAGGGGCGTGTAGACCACGGAGAGCTCCCGGGGCCCGGCGGGGACCAGCGCGGCCACCGCGTCCAGGTACTCCGAGACCGCGTCGGCGCCCAGCACCTCCCAGTCCTGGCCCAGCGGCAGCGCGCCGACCGGCCCCACCTCGTCGATGGCCGCGGAGATCTCGGCGTCCACCGGTGAGACGATCTGGCTGCCCGCGTCGTCACCGGACCCGCCCACGTACACCTTGTACCCGTTGTCCTGGGGCGGGTTGTGGCTGGCGGTGACCACGATCCCGGCGTCCGCGCCCATCCGCCGCAGGGTGTGGGCCAGCACGGGCGTGGGCAGCGGGCCGGGCAGCAGGGACACCCGGTGCCCGGCCCCGGTGAGGACGGCGGCGCTGTCCCGGGCAAAGTCGGCCGAGCGGTGGCGGGCGTCGTAGCCGATCACCACGTGTCGGCGCCGCGTACCGAGCCACGCGGCGATCCCCGCCGCCGCGCGCATGACCACCACACGGTTCATCCGGTTGGGCCCGGCCCCCAGCTCACCGCGCAGCCCCGCCGTGCCGAACTCCAGCCGCGCCGCGAACCGGTCGTTGAGGTCGGCCAGGGCCTCCCCGTCGCCGACCTCGACGCGGGCCAGGAGCGCGCCCAGTTCCCCCCGGGTCGCGGGGTCGGGGTCCTGGTCGAGCCAGTCCCTGGCCTCGACGAGGAGCGCGGAGTCGATCATGGGAATCTCCTGTCTGGATGAGCGGTCGGGGCCGAGGCGAAGCGGGGCACAGGGCACCGGGCCGAGGCGAGGCGCGGGCCCGCCTAGAACCTCTTGACGATGTCCGCGAGCAGGCGGCCGACGGTCGCGGCGGAATCGCGACCGGTGGCGAGGACGTCCTCGTGGTCGAGGTTGGCTCCCTCCAGACCGGCGGCGATGTTGGTGACCAGGGACAGGCCCAGCACACGGGCCCCGGCCTCCCGGGCGGCGATGGCCTCCAGGACCGTGGACATGCCGACCAGGTCGGCTCCCATGGCGCGGAGCATGCGGATCTCGGCGGGGGTCTCGAAGTGCGGGCCGGGCATGGCCGCGTACACGCCCTCGGGAAGGTCGGGGTCGACCTCGCGGGCCAGGGCGCGCAGCTCCGGGGTGTAGGTCTCGGTGAGGTCCACGAAGGTCGCGCCGGTCAGCGGGGAGCGCGCGGTCATGTTCAGGTGGTCGGCGATGAGGACCGGGGAGCCCACGGCGTAGTCGGTGTTGATGCCGCCCGCCGCGTTGGTGAGCACGATGGTCCGCGCGCCGGCCGCGACGGCGGTCCGGACGTTGTGCACGACCGCGTCGGTGCCGTGGCCCTCGTACAGGTGGGTGCGGCCGAGGAAGGCGAGCACGTGGCGGTCGCCGTCCACGATGCTCCGCAGGGTGCCGCTGTGCCCCTCCACAGCCGGGGGCAGGAACCCGGGCAGCTCGGAGGTGGCGAACTCGTGCTTGGAGTCGCCGAGCAGGTCGGCGGCGGGCGCCCAGCCGGACCCCATCACCAGGGCCACGTCGTAGCTGTCCACACCGGTGCGTGAACGCAGCTCGGTCGCGGCCTCCTCGGCGGCGGCCTGGGGTGTGCGAGTCACTGGGGTTTCTCCGTTCGTCGGTACCGCTGGTGCGGTGCGGGGTGGGTTCCGGTCTCCAGGGGGCGGGACATCACTTCCTGGGGGCCCGCGCTTCCTGGGACGACCGTGCCGGTGAAGTCGAAGCCGGAAGCCTTGTAGACGCGTTGCGCCGGTTGGTTGGCCCGGTTGACGCAGAGCACGATCTCCTCGGCGCGCGGAGCGACCTCGTGGGCCAGTCCGTCCAGCAGGGGTGCGGAGCACGAGGCCCGGCCGACGCCCAGGCCCTGCCATTGTGGCGTGACGTAGTAGGCGCGCAGCAGTACCGCCCGCTCCGGCGCGTCGACCAGCTCCGACCGCAGGAGCCGGTCCAGCACACCGAACCCCGCGCAGGCGGCCCGCGCCCCGTCGGGGCCGGTCAGCGACCCCTCCAGGGCGACGATCGCGTACGGGAAGCGTTCGGGGTCGCCGTCGGCGTCGGGCAGGGTCCGTGCTGGCAGCCCGGTGAAGCGCAGCTGCTCCGGCGGCAGGTCGTGTTCGAGAGCTGCGCCCCGGAGCAGGGCTGCCTCGGCCGTCCCCGAGTCCAGCCGCACCAGGCGGACCTGGGAGGTGTCCCAGCGCCCCGCCGCCCTCCTACGCGACCCCCGCCAGCGCGTCATCGCTGTTCCGGTAGCTGCGGTACGGGGTGGGACCCGGTCTCGACCGGCCGGGTCAGCACGCTCTGCATGCCGTGCTCGCCCGCATCGTGGCGGCGGCCGTTGGGGGTGAACCCGGCCGAACGGTAGGTGCGTTCACCCATGTCGTTGCCGTCGTTGACGCACAGCACGATCTGTGTGGCCCCGGGGGCGATCGCCGCCACCAGGAGGTCGAGCAGCGGGGCGGAGCAGGCGGCGCGGCCGATGCCCTTCCCCTGGTGTTCGAGGGCGATGTAGAAGGCGCGCAGCTGCACGGCGGCCTCCGGGTCGTCGACCAGTGCGCGGAGCTGTCCAACCCGGTCCACGACGCCGAAGCCGACACAGGCCTCCAGGACGGCGCTCCGGTCGGTCAGGGGCCCGTCGTTGAGGACGACCGCGAAGGGGTGGCGCGCGGGGTCGTCGTCGGCGCGGGGCAGGGTGTGCACCGCCTCGTCGATGAAACGGCGCTGGTCGGGGGCGACCCGCTGGCGGGGCAGGACCTCGCGCAGCAGGGCCACCTCGGGGGTGGTGCGGTCCAGGCGCACGAGGCGCAGCCCGGGGACGCGCACCGGTTCGGGCGCGCGTGACTCGGTGGTTCGGGGCTCGGCCTGCTCGGGGGTGTTCGCTGACACCGTTCCTCCACTCGGCTGTCGGGCCGTTCCCGCCCCCGGAAGGTGGGGGCGGGCCGGACCGTCAGTCTTACACCCCGACCGGATGCCAGACCGTCTTGGTCTCCAGGAAAGGTGTCAACCGGGAGGTCCCGGGGTCGGCGCCGAGCCAGGCGTCCTCCCCGCCGACGGCCTCCGGTCCGGGGCGCAGCACCCGGGTGAGGGTGGTCGCCGCGGCCCGCTCGAACTCCACCGCGTGCTCCCCGGCCCCGGCGAGGTCCAGGGCGTTGACGTCGGCGTGCGAGGCCAGGTGCGGGCCGATCTCCCCCGCCTTCCCGGTGAGCAGGTTGACCACGCCCCCGGGCAGGTCCGAGGTGGCCAGTACCTCGGCCAGCTCGATCCCGGCCAGCGGCGCGGCCTCGGAGGTGACCACCACGGCGGTGTTGCCGGTGGCGATCACCGGGGCGATCACCGAGGTCAGCCCGAGCAGCGGGGCGTCCTGGGGCGCGAACACCGCGACCACACCGGTGGGTTCGGGCGCGGAGTGGTTGTAGAAGGGCCCGGAGACGGGGTTGGCACCGCCGAGCACCTGGGCGAACTTGTCGGTCCAGCCCGCGTAGTAGACCCAGCGGTCAACGGCGGCGGACACGGCGCGGTCGGCGTCGGCCCGGGTCACGCCGCTCGCCTCCACGAGGCGCGCGGCGAACTGCTCACGGCGCCCCTCCATGACCTCGGCGACCCGGTACAGGATCTGGCCCCGGTTGTACGCGGTGCGCCCGGACCAGCCGCCGAAGGCCTTGCGGCCCGCGACGACGGCGTCGCGCGCGTCCTTGCGGGAGGCCAGGGAGGCGTTGGCCAGGTGGGTGCCGTCGGCTGAGGTCACGGGGTAACTCCTGCCGGACTCCGAGCGGGGGAAGGCCCCGCCCAGGTAGAGCTTGTAGGTCTTGCGGACCGCGAGCCGGGCCGGGACGGGGGTCTGCGACCCGTCGCCGGTGCTCTTCTTCTTGCCGCGACGCTCAGCCAAGGTAGGCCTCCAAACCGTGGCGGCCGCCCTCGCGGCCGTATCCCGACTCCTTGTAGCCGCCGAAGGGGCTGGTCGGGTCGAACTTGTTGAACGTGTTGGACCAGATCACCCCGGCGCGCAGGCGCTCGGCGGTCCAGAGCATGCGGGAGCCCTTCTCGGTCCACACACCGGCCGAAAGCCCGTAGGGGGTGTTGTTGGCCTTGGCCACGGCCTCCTCCGGGGTGCGGAAGGTCAGGACGGACAGCACCGGACCGAAGATCTCCTCGCGGGCCACCCGGTGCGCCTGGCTGACTCCGGTGAGCACGGTGGGCGCGAACCAGTAGCCGCGCTCGGGCAGGTCGCAGGCGGGGGACCAGCGCTCGACGTTCTCCTCGTCGGCGGTGGCCGTGAGCTCGCGGACCCGCTCCAGCTGCGCGGCGGAGTTGATGGCCCCGATGTCGGTGTTCTTGTCCAGCGGGTCGCCGAGCCGGAGTTTGGCGATGCGCTCCTTCAGGCGGGGCAGGAACTCGTCCGCGACCGACTCCTGGAGGAGCAGACGCGATCCGGCGCAGCACACGTGGCCCTGGTTGAAGAAGATGCCGGTGACCACGCCCTCCACGGCCTGGTCGATCGCGGCGTCGTCGTAGACGATGTTGGCGCCCTTGCCACCCAGCTCCAGGGTGACGCGCTTGTCGGTTCCGGCCACGGCGCGGGCGATCCGGCGGCCGACCTCGGTCGACCCGGTGAAGGCGACCTTGTCGGTGCCCGGGTGCTCGACCAGGGCACGTCCGGTGTCCCCGGCGCCGGTCAGGATGTTGACCACACCCGGGGGCAGGTCCGCCTCCTGGCAGATCTCCGCGAAGGCCAGCGCGCTGAGCGGGGTGGTCTCGGCGGGCTTGAGCACCACGGTGTTGCCGGTGGCCAGGGCCGGGGCGACCTTCCACGCGAGCATGAGGAGCGGAAAGTTCCACGGGATGACCTGGGCCGCCACGCCGAGGGGGCGGGGGTCGGGGCCCAGCCCGGCGTGGGCGAGCTTGTCGGCCCAACCGGCGTAGTAGAAGAAGTGCGCGGCGACCAGCGGGAGGTCGACGTCGCGGGTCTCCTTGATCGGCTTGCCGTTGTCCATCGTCTCCAGGACGGCCAGCTCGCGTGAGCGTTCCTGGATGATCCGGGCGATGCGGAACAGGTACTTGCCTCGTTCGGCGCCGCTCATGCGGCCCCACACGGTGTCGTGGGCGCGGCGGGCGGCGGCCTCGGCGCGGTCGACGTCGGCCTCCCCGGCCACGGCCACCCGGGCCAGCTCCTCCTCGTCGGCCGGGTTGAGCGTGGCGAGGTACTCACCGCTCAGGGCCGGGGTGAACTCGCCGTCGACGAACAGGTCGTAGGTCTCGCGCAGGCTGACGACGGAGCGGGACTCCGGTGCGGGCGCGTACTCGAAGATCACGGCTCAGTCCTGCGTGTAGTAGTCGGGGCCCGGGTAGGTGCCGGTGGACAGCCTGGTGCGCTGCATGAGCAGGTCGTTCAGGAGGCTGGAGGCGCCGATCCGGAACAGGTCGGGGGTCAGCCACGCGGGTCCGGCGGTCTCGTTGACCAGGACCAGGTTGCGGAACGCGTCCTTGGTGTTGCGGATGCCGCCCGCGGGCTTGACGCCGACGCGTCGGCCGGTGGCGGCGTGGTGGTCGCGCACAGCCTCCAGCATGACCAGCGTGACCGGGAGGGTCGCGGCGGGCGACACCTTGCCGGTGGAGGTCTTGACGAAGTCCCCGCCCGCGCGCATGGCCAGGTGGGAGGCGCGGCGGACGTTGTCGTAGGTGACCAGTTCGCCGGTCTCCAGGATGACCTTCAGGTGGGCGTCGCCGCAGGCCTCCTTGACCGCGACGATCTCCTCGTGCACCTTCAGGTAGTCGCCGGAGAGGAAGGCCCCTCGGTCGATGACCATGTCGATCTCGCTGGCGCCGTCGGCGACCGCTCGCCGGGTGTCGGCCAGCTTGACGTCCAGGGGGGCGCGTCCGGCGGGGAAGGCGGTGGCGACCGAGGCGACACCGATCCCGGTGCCGCGCAGCGCCTCCACCGCGACGGCGACCATGTCCGGGTAGACGCAGACGGCGCCCACGTGGGGCACGGTGCGGTCGGTCGGGTCGGGCAGGGCGGCCTTGGCGCACAGGGCCCGAACCTTGCCGGGCGTGTCGGCGCCCTCCAGGGTGGTCAGGTCCACCATGGAGACGGCCAGGTCGATGGCGTGGGCCTTGGCGGTGGTCTTGATGGACCGGGTGGACAGGTCCTGGGCGCGGGCTCGGGCGCCGACCTCGTCGACCCCCGGGAAGCCGTGCAGATAGGCCCGGAGCGCGCGGTTGGTCGTCGCCTCGGGCACGGATGCGGTGTGGGGCACGGGCACCTACAGCTCGTCAGGTCAAGTGGGCTCACTCGACGCGGGGTGGGTGTCCCCCGCCGTCAGGCAGTCACCATAACCCCGGGCCGCTCCGCCGTCAGTCCCCGACGGGTGCGCGCCCCCAAGGTTGGAGAAGGCTCCAAGGATGGAGGGCACCTGAGGTCGTCCTTTTCTCCAACCATGGGCGCGAAAAGCCCGAAAAACGACGTTTTGGCCGTGCGCGACGGCAGGCCCGTTCGGCTCACGGTCTAGACCGGAGCACTCCACTGAGCGGGGAGACCGGGCCCTTCCCCGGCCGTCCCCGTCGGCGCGCGCGACTACCCTGGAGGCATGGCGGAGTTCCGGATCAGCAGTGACGACAGGCAGGTCGACCTGCGCAGAATGGCCACCGCGTTGGCCGAGTCGCAGGGGTGGGCCCGCGAGGACGTGAGCATCTGGGACAACCGCCGGGGCGAGGTGATCGTGACCATCGACGACTCCCTGTTGCGCAGACCGGAGGCCGACCCCCTGCACCGGCCCCGGCACACCCCGCACGCGGTGCACGAGGCCTGCGAGCTGCTGCGCCGGGAGGACACCTCCCTGCGCGGGGTGGACTTCGCCGCCCTCAGGAACGAGAGTGCCCGGTTCTTCTCTGCCGGGTGGACCCTGGCCGACCTCCAGCACGCGCTGGCCCACCGCCCGGACGGTGTGGACTGGGAGAGCGGCCCGGACTACCGGGGCGCCGCCTGGTTCACGCACCGGTTGTCGGCGTGGAAGACCCCGGACGGCGACATCCGACCCTCCCAGTCGCAGGAGTCGTCGCAGCTGCGGGTGATCAGTCGGGCCGGACTGCCCATGGACATCGGCCTGCCCGAGGACACCGAACTGTCGGCGCGGCCCGTGGCCAGCCCCGCGGTGGCGCGCTCGGCCGCGGACGACGCCCGCCGCCTGATCCGGCAGAACACGCGCACCACCACGGACACCCTGGCGCACCAGGACCGCACCTCCGCCCACATCACCAGGCCGGAGGACCGGCGCTGATCCGGGACCGCGCCCGCGGCGGTCCGCCGGTCAGCCCCGTCAGTCCGCTCGCGGTGCCGCTCCAGGGCCGCGGCCCTGGCCGCCGAACCCCCCGCCGTCGGACCGGCCGCCCTCCACGAAGCTGACGGCGGCGTCCGCGAAGGAGCCCAGGCCGGTCTCCAGCGGTCCCCGGCCCACGCCCCATCGCCACAGGCTCGCGAAGACCAGCGCCCCGAGGATGAACAGCTCCAGGTACCAGGGGCCGCTCGCGGAGCCCTCCGGGTGCAGGGCCACGATCACCGCGAGGACCAGGATGTGCCCCGAGTAGACGGTCAGGGGCATCCGGCCCACGGACGTCAGCGGGTACAGGGGACGCGGCAGGCGCTCGGCGAGCAACATGCACACGACCAGCACGACCAGGGCCTGCCCCACCGCCTCCAGGATCTCGAAGGTGGTGCCCGTGTGCGGGGTGTTCACCGCCAGCCACCACCAGGAGTCGGTGGGCACCTGGCCGCTGATGCTGTGGGCGTGGTCCATCGTGGCGTAGCGCAGGTCCTCGGCGTACTGCGGATCGAGGGAGCTCAGCGGGCGGCCGTCGAGGAAGGGGTTCTCCGCCTCGGTCAGCCGGTCAAGGCCGCCCAGCGGGTACAGCAGGAGCCAGGAGCCCAGGTAGCCCGAGGCCGCCATGACCGCGCCGCCGACCGCCATTCGGACCCGCACCACGGTGGAGGTGAGATCCGTGCGGCCCACCGCCATACCCGCGATCACGAACGCCATGAAGGTGACAGCCGGGTAGTAGCCGGTGAGGAGGAACTCGGTGAACGAGGTGAGCGCTCCCGTGCGCACGCCCCCGGGGAAGTACTCCGCACGCAGCAGGAAGGACACCACCGGGCCGAACAGCGCCAGGGCGGCGGCCGACACCCACAACAGGGCCGCCCGCGCCCGCAGCAGCGGCAGGGCCAGCACGAAGAACCCGGCGTAGTAGGTGAGGATGATCGCCACCGGCACGGCGAACGCGTCCAGGATGAACCCGAGCAGTCCGATCAGCAGGGCGCGGGCCAGGATGCGCACGACCGCCTGGCGCAGCGGGTCGCCCCCGACGGGTCGGGTGCGTCCGGTCATCAGGGCCAGGGAGACCCCGGCGAGGAAGGCGAAGAGGGCCGAGGAGTTGCCGCGCACGAGGCTGTGCAACTCCCACCCCTGTTCCTCGGGCAGCAGGCCGAAGGAGACGACCCCGAGGTGGACGGCGAACATCCCGAAGACCGCGAGCGCCCGAGCGGCGTCGATGCCGTCGATGCGGCGCCGGTCCGAGGAGGGCGTGGTGGCGGACGGGGAGCGGTCGGATGGGTTCTGTGGCACGTTGTCAGGCTACGCCCGGCTCTGTCCGTGGGCGAGCGAAGGCCGTTCCCGGCCACGGACCCCCCTGGCCGGGCCCGGAGAGACGGTGTTCCTCCGGGCCCGGTCCGAGCGGCGCCGGGCGCCGCCCGCGGGCTCAGTCGTCGACCAGCTCACTGAAGTGGTCCAGCGCCTCCGGGTTGGACAGCGAGTCCCGGCTGGCCACCTTCCTGGGGTCCTCCCCCATGAGGATGCGCTTGACCGGCACCTCCAGCACCTTGCCGGACAGTGTGCGTGGCACCGACGCGATCACGCGGACACGGTCGGGCACGTGCCGGGGCGAGCAGTCCGTCCGGATCCGGCGGGCGATCTCCCTGGGCAGGTCGCCCTCCAGGTCCGCGCCCTCGCGCAGCACCGTGAACAGCTCGATGCGGGAGGACCCGTCCTGTCGGGGCACGTCCACGACCAGGGCGTCCACCACGTCGTCCAGGGCCAGAACGGCGCGGTAGATCTCGCTGGTGCCCATGCGGACGCCGCCCCGGTTGATGGTGGAGTCCGAGCGTCCGTAGATGATCGCGGTGCCCCGGTCGGTGATCTCGATCCAGTCACCGTGCCGCCAGATGCCCGGGTAGACGGAGAAGTAGCTGTCCCTGAGCCTCTCGCCGTCGGTGTCGCCCCAGAGGAACACCGGCATGGACGGGGCTGGTTCGGTGACCACGAGCTCCCCGACCTCGCCGACGAGTTCGTTGCCGTCCGGGTCCCAGGAGGCCACGGCCATGCCCAGGCCACGCGACTGGATCTCGCCCTCGTACACGGGGAGGGTGGGAGTCCCGCCCACCAGGCAGCTGCAGATGTCGGTGCCGCCGCTGGTGGAGAAGAGCCACAGGTCGTCGCCGAACTCCTCGTAGACCCAGGTGAACGCCTCGGGGCTGAGCGGGGAGCCGGTGGAGCCGATCGCCTTGAGCGCGGACAGGTCGCGGCCCCGGGTGGGGTGCACGCCCTCCTTCATGCAGGAGGACAGGTAGCCCGCGCTGGTACCGAAGACCGTCACCCCCGCTTCGGCGGCCAGGTCCCACAGGGAGCCCAGGTCCGGAGAGGCGGGGCCCGCGGTCCGCTCCCGGGCGTCGTCCGCGGACGGTGCCGGGTGGGCGGGGCTGCCGTCGTAGAGCACGATGGAGGCCCTGGTCAGGAGCACGCTGACCAGGAAGTTCCACATCATCCAGCCGGTGGTGGTGAACCACAGGACCCGGTCGTGTGACTGGGCGTCCAGGTGCAGGTTCAGGTTCTTGAGCTGTTCCAGGAGGATGCCGCCGTGGCCCTGGACGATCGCCTTGGGCAGGCCGGTGGTCCCCGAGGAGTACAGGACCCACAGGGGGTGGTCGAACGGGACGGGGGTGAAGGTGAGCTCGACACCCGCGCCGCTCTCGGTCAGCCGGTCCCAGGGCAGGGTGCCGTCGAGGGCGGCCCCGGGGGTCAGGTAGTCGAGGAGGACGGTGTGCTCGACCGTGGGCAGCGCGTCGCGCAGCTCCTCCACCACCGGGCGCCGGTCGAAGTCCTTGCCCGCGTACCGGTAGCCGTCGACGGCGAGCAGGACCTTGGGTTCGATCTGGGCGAAGCGGTCGATCACGCTGCGCACGCCGAAGTCGGGCGAGCAGGAGGACCAGATCGCGCCGAGGGAGGCCACGGCGTAGAACGCGGCGGCGGTCTCGGGCAGGTTGGGCAGGTAGGCGGCCACCCGGTCGCCCCTGCCCACCCCGAGTTCACGGAGCCCGGCGGCGATCGCGGCGGTGCGCTCGCGCAGCTCGCCCCAGGTCCAGGAGTCCAGCGCGCGGAGCTCGGTGGCGTGGCGGACGGCGACCTCACCGGGGTCGCGTCCCTCGAAGACGTGCTCGGCGTAGTTGAGCGTGGCGCCCGGGAACCACTGGGCGCCGGGCATGCTCCGGTCGGCCAGGACCCGCTCGTACGGGGTGGCGGAGCGGACGCCGAAGTACTCCCAGACGGACGCCCAGAACCCGTCGACGTCGGTGACCGACCAGCGCCACAGGGCGTCGTAGTCGAAGTCCGAGGCGGCGGTGGAGTCGCCCTCACCGAAGGCCCTGACGCCCTGTTCACGCTCGGCCCACCGGGCGAACGCGACGATGTTGGAGGACTCGATCCGGTCCTCACCGGGCTCCCAGAGCACACGGGGCACGCTGCTCTCCGTCATTGCAGGCCTTCCCAATCGCGTCGCTGTGTGTTGCTGTGAGACACATCTAACAGCACACCATCATCGGCGCCACGGGCCGGTCCGTCCTAACGGCTGCGCGGGGCGGGCACGAAGTACGCAGGTCATCGCAGGGGAGCACGAGCGTGGCCCGCCCACCCCCGAAGTGTGTTCGTTGGGTGGGCGGGCCACGTTGACCGCGTCGGGGGTCGGGTTCAGCCGAGTCGGCGCACGGCGGCGACGGCGTCCGTCGGGGTGTCCACGACGAGGGCGCCCGTGGCCTCCAGGCGCTCGCGGGCCATGAGTCCGCTGGCGACCAGGACGGTCTGGGCCCCGGCCTCACGGGCCGCGCGGGCGTCGTCGTCGATGTCGCCGATGAGCACGACGCGCGCGGGGTCCAGGCCCTGCTGCTCCAGGTGGTGGACGAGGTGTTCGGCCTTGGAGTCGTGCTCGGTGTCGAACTTGCGCCCGTCGACCCGCGTGAAGTGGTCGTTCAACCCGCGTTCGGTGATGAGCGGCACGAGGTGGTCGTGGGTGGCCATGGACAGCAGGGACTGGGTCCGGCCGGTCCCGGCCCACTGGTGGAGGACGTCGGGGACGCCCGCGGCCAGCTCGCAGGTGTGCAGGTACTCCAGGTAGCTGCTGTCGTAGAGCTTCTCGATGCGCTCCCACTCCGTGGCGGAGAGGCTCCGTCCGAGGAGTTCCTCGTAGCAGGGGATGAGGGGGCGGCGGAAGACGGTGCGCCAGTGGTCCATCTCGACCGGATCACGGCCGAACTGGGCGCACACCGCGTTGACGGCCGCCAGGTTGGCGTGGTTGTCGTCCAGGAGGGTGCCGTTCCAGTCCCAGACGATGTGGTGGGTGTTCGGATTCGCGGAAGTCATCTCAGCCATTGGGAGCACTTTACGACTCCCCGGACCGTCCCCGATATGCGTTTTCCGCCACCCCGACCGCGTCGGCGCTGGCCAGAACGGGGTCACTGCCGGTACAGGTCCCCGTGACCGGGCTGGGGGCGGGCCCCTGGACCGGTCCCGTGCCGTGGCGCCGCGCGTTCGGCCCGGCGCTGTTCCCGCGCCCTGCGGCCCTTGCGCGCCGCCCACACCCCGAGCACCACCATCAGCGGGAACACGACCATGATGAGCACGGGCAGCAGCACCGCCATCAGCGAGGTGAGGAAGCTGGCGACGTCCTCCAGGAAGGAGACCACCGGGGCGCCCAGGCCGAGCGTGAGGGTGTTGACCACCGGGCGGGCCAGCGCCTTGGCCAGGTGGAAGAGCAGGGCGATGACGACCCCGGCGATCACCGCTCCCCAGGCGACGCCGCCAGCGGTGGTCGCCATGCCCGAGGCCTCGCCGGAGATCTCGGTGATCTCGGAGAGCTGGACCGCCGAGGCACCGGCGCCGAAGGTGATCCCGCCCGAGGTTGGCCGGATGACGGTCTGCACCACGTCGTTGACGCTGTCGAGGGCGGGCACCTTGTCGGCCACGAACTCGACGACGAGCAGCACGCCGAGACTCACGAGCGTGGCGGGGTGCTCAAGCCAGGCCCAGGCGGGGGTGAGCGGGATGATCTCGGTGTAGCGGGCCAGCAGTCCGATCACCAACAGGGGGACGTAGGCGTTGAGACCGGCGGCCGAGGCGAGGCCGAGGCCGGTGAGGGAAGCGAACAAGGGATTCCTCCGTGCGCGCCGGACAGGGGCGGTGCCGGTCCGGGTGCGTGGACCGGCACCGACTCTTCTGTGACGCCGGTGGAGGGCCGCTGGTTTCGTGCCCCTGCTCGGCTACTGCCGGTAGTTCTCCACCTCGGAGACGGGCCGGACGCGGGCCTCCTCGGGGTCCTGGTCGTACTCACTGCGGGCCCGGCGCTGACGGAGGAGGTCCCAGCACTGGTCGAGGGACTCCTGGACCTCCTTCATCCGGCTCCGTTCCTCCGGGTCGAGTCCTCCCTGGGTGGAGCGGAGCGCGTGCTCCTCGTCCATCAGGCCGCGGATGGTCGTCATGATGTCCTGCTCGGGGTTGTCGCTCATACCGTTATGGTCCGCGCGGCGCCGGGACCGGGGCAAGGGGCCCGGTCCCGGGATTGCCCAGGTCAGACCGAACGTTTACGCGCGACCACGAGGGCCGGGATCGGGGCGCCGCCGCCGGGCCACCGACCACCGACCGCCGCGGGACCGGTGCCGCCCCGGGCAGCCTCGGCCGCTCGTACCGCGGATCCGCCCGGGTGGCCGGGCGCCTGGCGGGCGGCTCGGACGGAGGGCGCGTAGGGTGTGGCTGGCCGGGCCACCGCGTCAGGGCGCTGAGGCCCTCCGGCCCGTCCTCACTCCCGGCGGCCCGCATCCCCACTCGGGGCAGGGCACCGCCAACCAGGACGAACCCTCGACGGCCGCTGACGGCGGAGCGTCCGACCCCGGCGGTCTGGGAAACTTCTCGTACGGCCTGGTTGGTGACAAATGGTTCGCCGGTCGACGGCCGGAAGGGCGGAATAGACCGCGAAGCTCCCCGCTTGAATACCTTCAGGGGGTATTGTTATGGCAGCTGAGCAGGAACAACACGGAGACGGTGGCATGGCGGCGAACCACGGTTACAGCGACGACAAGCAGAGCCACATCAACCGGCTCCGCCGTATCGAGGGTCAGATCCGGGGTCTCCAGCGGATGGTCGAGGACGACCAGTACTGCATCGACATCCTCACCCAGACCTCCGCGGTCAACAAGGCGCTGCGCTCCTTCGCCCTGTCCATGCTGGACGAGCACCTCAAGCACTGCGTGGCGCACGCCGTGGCCAACGGCGGCGACGAGGCCGACGAGAAGGTCCGTGAGGCCTCCGACGCGATCGCCCGCCTGGTCCGCTCCTGACCGACGGGCCGGCCGCGACCGGACCCGGCCATCCGCCGTCCCCTGCCCCGCACCAGGGCTAACGTACCGGTATGTCCCCCGAAGACCCCCCTGAACAGACCTCCGACGGAGCCGACGCCGACCACCGGGCCGCCGAGGAGAACGGGCTCGCCCAAGCGCTGGAACGCCGCCTTGCGCTGCCGGTCCTGGTCTGCGCGGTGGTCTCCGTCCCGGCGGTCTTCCTCGGCATGTGGGGCGAGGGCCGGTGGGCCGAGCTCGGGCACCGGGTCAACTGGCTGGCCGGGCTGGTCCTGTGGGCCGAGTGGATCCTGCTCATCGCACTGGCCGAGAACAAGCTCGGCTGGCTGCGCACCCACAAGTGGAGCACGTTCGTGGCGGCGGTGACGCTGCCCGCCGTGGTCTTCGCGCTCGGACCCGCCCAGTTCCTGCGTCTGCTGCGCACGGCCGGAACCCTGCGCCTGCTCCGCGTCACCCGGATCGTCGAGGCCGGCGGGGTGCTGCGCCGCCGCATGGGACTGACCGGGACACGCGGGACGGTGGTGGCCGTGACCACCACCGCCCTGTCCGCCGTCTTCGTCGCGGCGGTCCTGTCCGATCCGACATCGACCAGCCGCCGGTACGCGGAGTCACTGGTGTCGGGAACGGGGACCTGGCCCATCATCCTGGCGGTCGTGGTCCTCGCGGGCGCCACCGCCCTCGTGGTCGTCCGCCGTTGGCGCCGGACCCGCGCCCCCTCCCCCGACGGGGGCGACGCGGATCAGTCCTCGCCGTAGCGTTCCCGTTCGTTGTCGAGCAGGCGGGCGCCCTCGGATCGGGACGTTCCCGCGTCCAGGTAGTCGACGGCCTCGTTGGCCACGAACGACGACGGTCGGCCGTCGTCAGCGAACCCCATCCGGGACACCTCACTGCCGAGGAAGGCGCGGATGCCCCAGTTCGCGACGATCCGGGCGCGCGCGGTCCCGGACGGGACCGAGGCCACGTGGTAGCCGCGCGTGGCCGCCAACGCGGGCAGGCCGCTGAGGTCGAACTGCATGATCCGGGCCAGCGCGTCGCGCCCGCTCAGGTCCACGACCAGGCCCATGTCGTGGTGGCGGAACTCCTTCAGCGGCCGCCCGAGCACCGAGTTCACCACGTTCTCGGCGGCCGTGGAGGCCTGCCGGCTGGCGTACTGGGCGGTGGGCGGGCAGTAGGCGCTGTCGGTGTGCGAGAGGTTGGGCACCGCGGCGGCGTCACCGATCGCGAACACGTCGGGCTGCCCGGGCACGGCCAGGTCGGTGCCGACCTCCAGGCGCCCGGCCTGGGTCGGCTTGCCGAGGGTCTCCATCAGCGGGCTGGGCGTGATGCCCGCAGTCCAGATCAGGGTGCGGCAAGGGAGCGCCCTGCCGTCGGTGAGCACCACCTTGTCGGCGGTCACCTCGCGGACGCTGACCTTCATCTTCACCTCGATCCCGAGGTTGCGGAGCAGGTCGACGGCCTTGCGACCGAGCCGGTCGCCGAGCTGGGGAAGGACCTTCGGGGCGATGTCGACGAGGTGCCAGCGGATGACCGAGCGGAGTTCTGGGTAGCGCTGGGCGGCCTCCTGGCAGAGTCGCATGAGCGAGGCCGCGGTCTCCACTCCGGTGTAGCCGCCGCCGACCACGACGAACCGGCAGCGCTCCTCCCGTTCGACCGGGTCGCGCGAGTCGTTGGCCAGCTCCAGCTGGGAGAGGACGTGGTCCCGCAGCAGCACCGCCTCAGCGAGGGTCTTGGCGCCGTAGGCGTGCTCGGTGAGCCCTGGGATGTCGAACTCCCGGGTCATGGAGCCCGGGGCGAGGACGAGCCGGTCGTAACGGCAGGGTGCGAGTTCACCGGTGGGCCTGCGCACCACCACCGTGCGGTGGCGGGTGTCCACCCCGACGGCGTGGCCGGGGACGAGCCGGGTCTGCTTGGTGAGCCGGTGCACCGACATGACGACCGACTGCGGGGTGAGCAGGCCGGAGGCCACCTGCGGCAGCAGCGGGCTGTAGAGCATGTAGTCGTGTGGTGCCACGAGCGCGATGTCCGCCGCTCCTGCGGGAATGCGCCGCTCCAGGTGACGGATGGTGTGGAATCCACCGAAACCCGAGCCGACCACCACGATTCGAGGCCGAGACATAGGTACACCGCTCCTTCTTCGGGTCGGGGGCGGGACGCCTGACGCGTCTGTGGGCCGTCGATCGCGGGCGTACCCACTTCACCGCTGCCGAATGTACGGGCGCAGGGGTGGATTCCCCTCACTCCCACACGAGCCGTTCCGGGGACTTTGTCCGCCATTGGCACACGGCCCGAAAGACATACGGGGACTTCACGGCGACCAGACCCGCCATTGGTGCCCCACACCCGAGACTGGATAACTATGTGTGGTCATGCACTCACGGAACGTGCTGACCCGTGTCACAGAGAGGGGCAAGAACTCAATGCGTGCCTTCACCAGGATCACCACCGCCGCTGTACTGGCCGGAGGAATGACCTTCGCCGGCGTCGGAGCGGCCCAGGCCGACCCGAAGGACGAGGTCGCCCAGCCGGTGGGTGAGGTCGCCCAGCCCGCGGAGGAGGCCACCGGCTCCGCCGAGAACCTCTCGCCCGAGGCCGAGGCCCTGCTCGCGAACCCCCAGGTCCAGGAGATCCTGGCCAACGAGGAGGCCGTCGCTCTGCTCGGCGACGCCGACTCCCTGAAGTCGCTCCAGGCACTCATGGAGCTGGAGGACCCGACCGCGGCCCTGGCCGCACTCGAGCTTCCGGTCGCCGCCGAGAACCTTCCCGTCAGCGCGGAGGAGGCCCCGGTCGCCACCGACGAGGTCACCGGCCAGCTCCCGGCCGAGGCCCCGGCCACCGGTGACGTCGCCCAGCCGGTGGAGGACGCCGTGGGCGGCGTCGGCCTCAGGTAGGACCGGATCCAACGTGAGGGGGCGGGTGATCGTGGCCACCCGCCCCCTTCCGTCTGCCGTCCGGGACCCGAGGGTTCAGCTCCGGTTGACCCCCTCGGCCACACGGGCGCCGATCCCGGGATCGATGTCGCTCCAGTACTTCAGGGCGCGCTGGAGGATCCCCTCGTCGGTGACCGCGCTCACGTGGCCCACGATGTTGGAGACCAGTCGGTCACGGGCGGCGTCGTCCATGACGTGGCGGATCAGCGCGCGCGGCTGGGAGACGTTGTCGTCGTCCTCGCGCAGCCGGTAGGCCTCCCGCAGGAGTTCGGAGGCCTTCACCTTCCACCCGGCCTCCTCCACGCCCTCCTGGCGGGCGGCGTCGGGACCGCCGTAGGAGTTGGGGTGGTAGACCTGCCCGGTATCCGGGGCGTAGTGGCGCATCGCCCCGTCCTTGCCGTAGGAGCGCACCGGCGCGTGGGGACGGTTGGGCGGGAGCTCGTCGTAGTTGACCCCGATCCGGTAGCGGTGGGTGTCGGGGTAGGAGAACATGCGGCCCAGCAGCATCTTGTCCGGTGAGGCGCCGGTGCCCGGCACCATGTTGGACGGTTCGAAGGCGGCCTGTTCGATGTGGATGAAGTGGTTGTCCGGGTTGCGGTCCAGGGTCATCCGCCCGACCTCGATCAGCGGGTAGTCACCCTTGGGCCAGACCTTGGTGAGGTCGAAGGGGTTGTACCGGTAGCCCGCCGCCTCGTCGATGGGCATGATCTGCATGCTCAGCGTCCACGACGGGTGGTCGCTGCGTTCGATCGCCTCGAACAGGTCGCGGCGGTGGTGGTCGGCGTCCTCACCGGCCATGCGGTCCGACTCCTCCTGGGTGAGGAAGTCGTTGCCCTGGTCGGTGCGGAAGTGGTACTTGACCCAGAACCGCTGCCCCTTGGCGTTGATCCACTGGTAGGTGTGCGAGCTGAACCCGTCCATGTTGCGCCAGGTCCTCGGGACGCCCCGGTCGCCCATCAGCCAGGTCACCTGGTGCGAGGTCTCCGGCGACAGCGACCAGAAGTCCCACTGCATGGTGTTGTCGCGCAGGCCCGTGCGGGGGTCGCGCTTCTGGGAGCGGATGAAGTCCTGGAACTTCTGGGGGTCCCGCACGAAGAAGACCGGCGTGTTGTTGCCGACCATGTCGAAGTTGCCCTCGCGCGTGTAGAACTTGAGCGCGAACCCGCGCGGGTCGCGCCAGGTGTCGGGGCTGCCCATCTCCCCGGCCACCGTGGAGAAGCGGGCGAGCATCGGGGTCCGGCGCCCCGGCTGGAAGAGGTCGGCGCGGGTGTACTCGCTGACGTCGTTGGTCACCTGGAACGTGCCGTAGGCGCCGCTGCCCTTGGCGTGCACCACCCGTTCGGGCACTCGCTCACGGTTGAAGTGGGCCATCTTCTCGACGAGGTAGGCGTCGTGGAGGACGATGGGGCCGTCGCTGCCCACGGTCAGTGAGTGTTCGTCGCTGGGTGCGGGGATTCCCGCGTTGGTGGTGGTGCGCTCGGACTCCGGTCGCTTGTCGACCATGAACGATCCCCCTTGTGGAAGTGGACGCGCGCGTCCCGGATGTCGGGTCCGGGAGACTCGTGCGCGGGCCTACCCACGTGAGGGTCAAGCCAAGTACCTGCGGATATCAACTCGGCTTTGGCGCGGTGTCCTCGGCGAGCAGGGCGGCGGACCCCATCCTCAGCAGCAGGGCGGACATCGCGCCCCGGGACAGCGGGCCCCGGCTGTGCGGGGTGGAGTTGAGCAGACCGAACGCGGCGTGCACCGAGGCTCGCAGGTCGGCGCGCGGGGACCCGGGGCGGAGTTCGGCGAGGACGGTCACCCACTCCTCCACGTAGCCGCGCTGGAGGCGGCGGACCCGGCGGCGGTCGTCGTCGGTGAGGTTGACCAGTTCGCGGTCGTGCACGGTGATGAGGTCGGGTTCCCCGAGGGAGAACTCGATGTGTCCGCGCAGCAGGGCCTCGAGGGCCTCCTCGGGGCCGTCCGCGCCGGTGACGAGCTCGCGTCCCCGGCTGGCGAGGCGTTCGCTGATGTCCACGAGGACCTCACCGAGCAGCGCCTCCTTGCCGGGGAAGTGCCGGTAGAGGGCGGGCCCCGTGGTGCCCACGGCGCGCCCGAGGTCGTCGATTGTCACGCCCCGGTAGCCGTGCGCGGCGAAGAGCCGGGCCGCCGCCCCCAGGATCGCCGTTCTCCGCTCGCCCGTGGGCCGCTGACCCTGGGGTGCCGTCGCCATCCGTCCGCCTCTCGCCGCCCGTCCGCGTGGTCCGCGCCACCCGGACCCTGGACACCCATGTTAGTAGTTACTAACATCACCTCTGTTAGTGAGCATTAACATCCCTCCACGAGAGGACACCATGAGCAGGGCACCTGTGCTCGGTTCGGCGGTAGACACCGCCGGTCCCGCGTTCGCCGCCAACGACGCCGCGAACCGCGCGCTCTCGCTGGAGCTGCGGGAGCGGATCGCGACCGCGGCCCTCGGCGGCCCCGAGAAGACCAGAGCGCGCCACGTCGAACGCGGCAAGCTCCTCCCCCGCGACCGGGTCGACCTCCTCCTCGACCCGGGTTCCCCCTTCCTGGAGATCGCACCGCTGGCCGCCCACGGCCTCTACGGAAGGGACGGCCAGGACGCCCCCGGGGCCGGGATGATCGCCGGGATCGGCCGCGTGGCCGGGCGGGCCACCGTGGTGGTGGCCAACGACGCCACCGTCAAGGGCGGCAGCTACTACCCGATGACGGTCAAGAAGCACCTGCGCGCCCAGGAGGTGGCGCTGCACAACCGCCTCCCCTGCGTGTACCTGGCCGACTCCGGTGGCGCGTTCCTGCCCATGCAGGACGACGTCTTCCCCGACCGCGAGCACTTCGGCCGCATCTTCTACAACCAGGCCACCATGTCCCGGGCGGGCATCCCGCAGATCGCGGCGGTCCTGGGCTCGTGCACGGCGGGCGGCGCGTACGTCCCGGCGATGAGCGACGAGGCGGTGATCGTCCGCGAGCAGGGCACCATCTTCCTCGGTGGCCCGCCCCTGGTGAAGGCGGCCACCGGCGAGGTCGTCACCGCCGAGGAGCTGGGCGGCGGCGACCTGCACTCGCGGGTCTCCGGGGTCACCGACCACCTCGCCGACGACGACGCCGACGCCCTCACCAAGGTGCGGCGGATCGTCGACACCCTGGGCCCGCTGGACCCCCCGGCCTGGGAGACCCGCGAGCCCCGCCCTCCGGCGCTGGACCCCGAGGAGCTCTACGGTGTGGTCCCCGCCGACACCCGCACCCCCTACGACGTGCGCGAGGTCATCGGCCGCGTCGTGGACGGCAGCGAGTTCACCGAGTTCAAGTCCGAGTACGGCACCACCCTGGTCACCGGGTTCGCGCACGTCAACGGGCACCCGGTGGGGATCGTCGCCAACAACGGCATCCTGTTCGCCGAGTCCGCTCTCAAGGGCGCGCACTTCATCGAGCTGTGCGACCGGCGTTCCATCCCGCTGGTCTTCCTCCAGAACATCTCCGGGTTCATGGTCGGCCGCGACTACGAGGCGGGCGGCATCGCCAAGCACGGCGCCAAGATGGTCACCGCCGTGGCCTGCGCCCGCGTCCCCAAGTTCACCGTGGTGATCGGCGGGTCCTTCGGCGCGGGCAACTACTCCATGTGCGGTCGCGCGTACTCGCCCCGCTTCCTGTGGATGTGGCCCAACGCCCGCATCTCCGTGATGGGCGGGGAACAGGCCGCCTCCGTGCTGTCCACCGTTCGCCGCGACCAGATGACGGCGCGCGGCGAGGAGTGGTCGGCCGAGGACGAGGAGGCCTTCAAGGCGCCCATCCGCGACCAGTACGAGGAGCAGGGCAGCCCGTACTACTCCACCGCGCGCCTGTGGGACGACGGGGTCATCGACCCCGCCGACACCCGCGACGTGCTCGCCATGGCCCTGTCCGCCGCCCGCCACGCGCCCCTGGAGCCGGTCGGCTACGGCGTCTTCCGGATGTGAGGAACCCTTGACCACCACACCACAGACCACCGCGTCGCGCGGAAGTGTCACGCGCGTCCTGGTCGCCAACCGGGGCGAGATCGCGCTGCGCGTCATCCGCACCCTGCGCCGCATGGGCGTCAGCCCGGCCGCCGTGTACACCGACGCCGACTCCGGGGCTCCGCACACCCTCGCCGCCGACGTGGCGCTGCGGGTCGACCACTACCTGGACGCCGACGGAATCGTCGCCCTGGCCCTGGACTGCGGGGCCACCGGGGTGCACCCCGGGTACGGTTTCCTGTCCGAGAACGCCGGGTTCGCCCGCGCCTGCGTGGACGCCGGGCTGGTCTTCGTGGGCCCGCCCGCCTCGGCGATCGAGGCCATGGGCGACAAGATCCGCGCCAAGGACACCGTGGCCGCCGCCGGCGTGCCGGTACTGGGCGGATTCACCGAGAAGCCCGGTCAGCCGATGGACGACGACGCCCTGCTGCGCGCCGCCGAGGAGACCGGCTACCCGCTGCTGATCAAGCCCTCCGCCGGGGGCGGCGGCAAGGGCATGCGGGAGGTGCGCTCGCCCGACACCCTGGTCGCCGACGCCGCCGCCGCCCGGCGCGAGGCGCTGGCCTCCTTCGGCGACTCGACCCTGCTGGTGGAGAAGCTGGTCCAGCGGCCGCGCCACATCGAGGTGCAGGTCCTGGCCGACGGCCACGGCAACGTCCTCCACCTGGGCGAACGCGAGTGCAGCCTCCAGCGCCGCCACCAGAAGGTGGTGGAGGAGGCCCCCTCCCCGCTGCTCAGCGAAGCCCAACGCGCCGCCATGGGCGAGGCCGCGGTGGCCGCCGCCCGCTCCTGCGGCTACGTGGGCGCGGGCACGGTGGAGTTCATCGCCGAGACCGGACCCGGCGGCGAACTGTCCTACTCGTTCCTGGAGATGAACACGCGCCTCCAGGTCGAGCACCCGGTCACCGAGGAGGTCGTGGCCCTGCGCGGTGAACGCGGCGTCGACCTGGTGGAGCTCCAGGTCCGCGTCGCCTACGGGGACGCGCTGCCCTTCGCCCAGGAGGACGTCTCCTGGATCGGGCACGCGATCGAGTCCCGCGTGTACGCCGAGGACGCCGACCGGGGCTTCCTGCCCTCGGGCGGGCCGATCCTCCTCCTGGAGGAGCCCTCCGGGCCCCACGTGCGAGTGGACTCGGGGATCGCCCAGGGCGGGGCGGTGACCTCGGACTTCGACCCCATGCTGGCCAAGGTCATCACCTGGGGCGCGGACCGCGCCGAGGCCCTGCGGCGGATGGACGCCGCCCTGGCCGCCCACACGCTCCTCGGCTGCGTGACCAACACCGCCTACCTGCGACGGCTGCTGCGCCACCCCCGCGTGGTCGCCGGGGACCTGAGCACCGACCTCATCGCCACCGACCCGCCCGAGGGCGCCCCCGACCTGCTTCCCGCCGTGTACGCGGCGGCCGCCCTGGACCACCAACTGGACCTGGAGGGCCCGCCGGACCCCGACCGCTTCGCCGTCCCGGACGGCTGGCGCATGGGCGGTCCCGCCTGGACCCCGTGGCGGCTGCGCGCGCCCGGGCACGGGGCCGCCGTGGTGCGGGTGCGGCGCGACGGGCCGGCCGGGCACTACCTGGTCCAGCTGGAGGACCACGCCCCCGTCGCCCTCAGGGGCCACCGCTCCGCCGACGGGACCCGGCTCACCGTCACCGACTCCAGCGGCACCGTCACCTACGCCCGTGCCGACGAGCCCGGAACGGACCACCGCTGGCTGGGGCTCGGCGGCGCGGCGTGGAGCCTGCACGAGGAACCGGTGGCCGCCGCCCTGCGCGAGGACGACGCCGCCGCCGACGGCACCGTGCGCAGCCCCATGCCGGGCACCGTGCTCGACGTCCCGGTCACGGTGGGCCAGGAGGTCTGCGCCGGGACCACCCTCGCCGTGGTCGAGGCGATGAAGATGGAGCACTCCGTGCCCTCACCCGTTGACGGGACCGTCGCCACCGTGGCGGTCCGCCCCGGGGTGTCGGTGCCCATGGACGCGGTCCTGGTCACCGTCGAACCCCTCTCCGCGTCGGCCGAGGACCCGGCCGCCACCCTTTCCCAGGAGCAGCGATGAACCGCCACGAACTCTCGACCGAGCACGCCGACCTCCGGGCCGCCGTGGAGACCTTCGCCCAGACCGAGGTCGCGCCGGTGATCGGCGACTTCTACGAGCGGGGCGCCTTCCCGTACGACATCGTCGCCAAGATGGGTCAGATGGGCCTGTTCGGGCTGCCGTTCCCCGAGGAGCACGGCGGCATGGGCGGCGACTACTTCTCCCTGTGTCTGGCCCTGGAGGAGCTGGCGCGGGTGGACTCCTCCGTGGCCATCACCCTCGAGGCCGGTGTGTCCCTGGGCGCGATGCCGATCCACCGCTTCGGCACCGAGGAGCAGAAGAAGACCTACCTGCCCAGGCTGACCTCGGGCGAGGCCCTCGGCGCCTTCGGTCTGACCGAGCCCGACGGTGGTTCCGACGCCGGAGCGACGAGGACCACCGCACGTCTGGAGGACGGCCAGTGGGTGATCAACGGGACCAAGTCGTTCATCACCAACTCGGGTACCGACATCACCGCCCTGGTCACCGTGACCGCCGTGACCGGCAGGCGTGAGGACGGGCGCCCGGAGATCTCGTCGATCCTCGTTCCCAGCGGCACGCCCGGCTTCTCCGTCGGCCAGAAGTACTCCAAGGTCGGCTGGAACGCCTCGGACACCAACGAGCTGGTCTTCGAGGACTGCCGGGTGCCCGAGGCCAACCTGGTCGGTGAGCGCGGCCGGGGCTACGCCCAGTTCCTGCGCATCCTGGACGAGGGCCGCATCGCGATCGCGGCGCTCTCGGTGGGGCTGGCGCAGGGCTGTGTGGACGAGAGCGTGCGCTACGCCCACCAGCGGCAGGCCTTCGGGAACAGCATCGGCCGCTACCAGGCGATCCAGTTCAAGATCGCCGAGATGGAGGCCCGCGCATACGGCGCCCGCCTGGCCTACTACGACGCGGCCTCCCGGATGCTGGCCGGTGAGCCGTTCAAGAAGGAGGCGGCCATCGCCAAACTGATCGCCTCCAACGCGGCGATGGACAACGCCCGCGACGCCACGCAGGTGTTCGGCGGCTACGGCTTCATGAACGACTACGCCGTGGGCCGCTTCTACCGGGACGCCAAGATCCTGGAGATCGGTGAGGGCACCAGCGAGGTGCAGAAGATGCTGATCGCCCGCGAGCTCGGCCTGCCCGCCTAGGTGAATCGACCCGCGGCCCCGGTCAGCGCCGTCTCCACCCGGACGACGTCCCCGGGGCCGCGTTCTCATTCGGTGTCGATGTCGGTCTCACCGACAAGGGATCCCGAGTGCTGGACACCGATCTCGTCCATGAACTCCTGTTCCAGAGAGGCCAGGTACTCGGCTCGAAGGCGGATGAACCCCTCGTCGTCCCCTTGCCTGAGCCGTTCGAAGGCCTCCGCGGGAATGCCGTGCGACTCGATGATCCTGTCCACCGGGCCGGTGTACTGCGCCAGGGCGTTGCGCAGGGACACCCCTGGCTTGGAGGTCAGGATCAGCCGGTTCCCCGGGTTGGACCTACCTTCGGTCCTGGGTCGGGTCACCACATGTCGGTAGGTTTCGGTGTGGGAGCGGGAGAGCGGCTCAACCGGATCGACCGGAGTCCCGTCCAGGTTCACCCGCAGGGGGAAGCGGCGAAGCTCCCACAGGATGAAGATGCGGGCACGGGCGCTGCGGAAGTCGAAGGTGTCAGGGAAGGACCTGGCGGTCAGGTGGGCGATGCCCAGCTCTCCCTCGCCGAGAGCGAACGCTTTCATCTCCTTGATGTGGTTGCGTACCTGGGTGCTGGTCGCCCCGGCGAAGGAACCCGCCCAGGATGTCGCCCAGAACCAGCGGACCAATGACGAGCTCTGCTCGGGTGTCGGCTCGGGACAATGATGAAAGAACACCCCCAGGAGCATGATCTGGAGGTTGTAGGGAACCAGCCGGGCCAGTGGCACGGGAACCTCGTCGCGCAGGAAGGACACCGACCTGGCCAGTGCTCCGTCCGCGTCCTTGACCGCCAGGTCCAGATACGGTTCGAGCCGGTGTGCCAGCAGTTCCCAACGGGTTTGCTGCACCTCCTCCTCGCCCGCGACCCCTAGGACCGTCTGGAAGATGGTGGTGGTGGGGATCTCGCCGAAACCCTCGGCGGCGATGCGCTCCTGGATCTCTTCCACCCGGTCGGCGAGACTCTCCTCCCCGTTGTTGGAGTAGGTGAGCGCGGACACCATCTGCTCGGGTGTCATCTTCTGGCCGCTGCTGTTGATCCGGGAGAAGACCTCGACCGCCTGCCCCAGGGAGCCGCCCACCAGGCGCACCACGGGAACCTTGTACCCCTTGACCCGCTGCGCGACTTCCTCGGCCGCCTCCACCAGATCGTCCGCCTGGTCGGGTAGCGCCTTCTGCACGGCCCGGGCGTAGGCGAGGAAGTCCATCGTTCGGGGGATCGAACGCAGCGGCAGGTAGTTCGGGGGGACCGGTCGGTCCGCACTGCGCCAGTGCCGGTAACTGTTGCCCTCACGTGTTCGGCCCAGCTCACGGTAGACCCACCACATCCAGTCGCTCTGGTGCGAGGAGTGGGGGGCGTCCGCGGTCCTACGCAGGCATCCGAAGAGGGTCGACAGACGTTGCTGGCCGTCGAGCACGTAGGAGACCATCTGTCCTGGTTCCGCTGGTGCCACGTCGATCCCGCCCACCGAGCCGAGGCTGGGAATGTCCTCGCTGGTCTGCCAGACGAGGAGACTTCCGATCGGGTAGCCCTTCTCGATACTGTCGAAGAGGGTGGTCATCTGTTCGGGACGCCAGACGAAGGGCCGCTGGAACTTGGGGATCCGCAGTTCCCCCCTCTTGATGGAGTCCAGAACGGTGTCCAGGGTCTGGATCTCCGGATGCACCTGGATGTCGTTGCTGCCCTGCACCACTGTTTCTCCCACCCCTAGATAATCCTGCGAAGCATGCCGAGTAGTGCGCGCAGCTCCTTGGTCGTCTCGCCCTCTTCACCACCGAAGTCGTGCACGGTGAGAGCGTCCGCGTCGGCCAAGGCCCCAAGTTTAGAGACAAGTTCCGGGCCGAAACCTTTGCGGAGGACGTCACGCACCTCAGAGGGAAGCTCGTCATACAGCCCTTGGTGCTTGGCATGAGGCCCCTTGGCCGTATTCCCCACGCCCAGGCCGAAGCCCTTCTTCATGTCGAAGAATCCGCGTTGTTCGGGGTCCAGCCGCTGGAAGGCCTCCACCTGGACCGTGTGTTGGTGTCCCGACCCCAGGGATTCAAGCACCCGTACTGGGACGTAGTTCTCGATCTCCCGCAATCTCAACACGTGAACACGCGCGCCGTGTTCGCTGGCCTCGTCCGCCAGTTTGTGGGACTTGGTCCTCTCCTCCGCGCGGTACCGGTCACTGTCCATGAACACAGCCACCCGAACGGTCCTGCGAAACCTTCCTGCCCTTGCCTCGACCAACTGGGGGATCTGACCGCCGCCACCGCTGTGCACCAGCTCGGCCCAACCCTGATCGAGTGCCCGAACGATGTCAGTGCAACCGAACACACGGCATACGGCGCGGAGAAAGGCTCCGTCGGAGATCTCGTTCTCCACCACCACGTAGGCGGGGCGCTCGAGATCGGCCAGATCGTTCTCCAGGGACTCCTTGGTGACCTTGACACCGGTCAGCGGGAACCGCGCATCGCCGTCTGTCACCGAATCGTTCCAGGCCTCCCGCACGCTCGCCTTCCGTGCCAGCTCAGCAGTGATGGGCAGGACCGCGCGGTCGTTGCGCTCCACGTAGCCGACCACCAACGCCACATGCCCCGACAGGATGACCCACTCGTGTTTTCCCCTGGCGAACAGGCGGAGCAGTGACGTGAGCTGGAAGGCTACGTCCTCGTGCTCGTACAGTTCGGGGGAGATCTCAACGCGCACGCGGCTCCGTCCGATCCAGCTGTTCCATCTGTGCCGCCGCGAGGGCCTGAGTCTCGTCGAAGTCCTCGGAGAACACACCCCGAGGCCATCCCTCGACGTTGCCGAGGCGGTCGACACCGATCCTGCGGACGTTGGACCGGGCCCCGTTGTGTTCGACGAAGTACACCGCGACCTGCTCCGGCAGGATGGCGCCCTCAGCGATCCGGCGCCGCAATCGCAGGAGGAAGGTCTCACTGTGGGTCTCCACGAGGAAACGCACACGTGAGCCCTGGCTTGTCGCCGCGTTCAGGAAGAGGTCAGCGACAAGAGCGTGAGCGGAGGGGTGCAGGTGCAGTTCGGGTTCCTCGACGATCTCCAGAACCTCGCGCTCGGGCGCGCGCACCTCGTCAAGGGCCCGTTGTACGAGTATGGGAAGCAACTGGGTGACGCCAGTACCAACATCGTCCAGGTTCACGGTGATGGGCTGGGACGACGATGTGGTCACCAGCTCGACGGAGAACATCCCGCTGCCCCGTTCGGCCACCTTCAGCCGCCACCCTGGGAGGTTACGTGCCAGGTAGCCGTTGAGGACGCGAACCAGATGACTTCCCCGACGCAGGTGGTCATCGGCGATAATGCCCATGGCGTGCTCCCCGCTGCTACCGACGTTCACCGGAACACGGGCGGGGATTCGGTGCATCCGCGAGGGTCTGCCCCGGTAAGGGCCGAGGTAGCGGATAGTGTCGAGTCCGGCGGCCGGAGAGAGTTCCGCCAAGTGGCGTGCGGTGTACTCACCGAGGTGCCCGTACGCGAAGGCCTGATCAGGGAAAAGGCCCTTGAACTCGACTTGCTGAGTGGCGGAGCGCTCGGGGGTCTCGGGACCAACCGCGACCTCGTAGGTTTTGGCTCCCCCTTCGCCCTCAGCCCCCGGACTCCAACTGAGGCTGTAGGAAGCGTTCTCCCTCTGAACGGTGAGTTCGCTGACCACTTGGGACTGCCATTCCTCGACATGCTGGACCGTGGCCTCGACATCCGTCCTGCCATCCGCCTCACCAAAACCGAACCCGAGACGAACACGGCCGTGTGGCCTGCCCGCGTAGACCAGGTCCTGGAACGAGGGGGCTCCCTCTCCAAGCTGTTCCAGATCGAGGGGCAGTGACGAGTTGGCCGCGAACCCGGTGGAGAACACCAGGGGGGCCCGGACCAGTGCGCTCTTACCCGAGTTGTTCCTCCCCAGGATGACGGTGACCTTGCCCAGTTCGATTTCCTGACGGGCCTGAAAACACCGATAGTTCTCCAGGGAGAAACGTGTGAGAGCCATGCCGCAAGCCTAGCCGCGCGAGGCCTGAGCCTTCAGCGAAACAGCTTCGCCTGAGCGAGGACGAACGCTGTCAAGCACCGGGAGTCTGGATCCTTGTCCTTCCCCCACCAGCAGTGGGCGGCTCTCCTCACGGATCTGAAGCGGAGTGAACATGACTGAGAACTGGCACAAGAGCAGCTACAGCGGCGAGCAGGGAGGAGACTGCGTAGAGGTCGCGGAGGGACCTCAGGCCGTCAAGGTCCGGGACACCCAGCACCGGGAGCTGGGCGCACTCTCCTTCCCCTCCTCCGAGTCGAACGTCCTCCTCTCCACCACTCGTTAGCACCCCTCCTCAGCCGAACTTTTCGGGGCTCCGGCGCGTCAACCGTGCTGGAGCCCCTCGCGTGTGACCGACCGGTCACTGGGAGAATGAGGCTCGCTTTCGGACCCCTACCCCCGAGGTTTCGACACAGTGACACCCGCTCCCCACTCCGACGGCCTCCTGCCCTCCGAGCCGTCCGCGCGGACCTTGACCGATCCGGCCCGGAACCGGATCGTCGGCGCCAGCCAGGTGCCCTGGTCCCACCACCGTCTCCCCGAACGGGAGGAGCGGCATGGGTAGGCGCGGCACGGTCCCGACCGTGCGCCCTCTCAGCGCCCACGACCCGGCCCGGCTGGGACCGCACCGACTGGTCGGGCGGCTGGGCGCCGGGGGGATGGGCACCGTCTACCTCGCGCGCCCCTGGATCGGCCCTCCCGTCGCGGTCAAGGCCGTGCACCCCGAACTGGCGGACGAACCCGAGTTCCGTTCCCGGTTCGCGAGGGAGGTCGACGCCCTGAGCCGGGTGCGCAGCCCGTTCGTCCCTCGCTTCGCGGGGGCCGCACCCCATGCGGAGGTGCCCTGGCTCGCCACCGCTTACGTGGACGGGCCCACGCTCAAGGATCAGGTGGAGAGGGGCGGCCCGCTGCGCGGTGGCACCCTGACCGGACTCGCGGCGGGGATGGCGGCGGCCCTGGCCGACATCCACGCCGCCGGGGTCATCCACCGCGACCTCAAACCGAGCAACGTGATCCTCTCCCCCGACGGCCCGAGGGTCCTGGACTTCGGCATCGCCGGGACGCTGGACGGCACCGCGCACACCGGCGGCGTGATGGGCACCCCGGGCTGGATCGCCCCGGAACGCTTCCGAGGAGCCCTCGCGACGGCCGCCTCGGACGTGTTCTCCTGGGGACAGCTGACCGCCTACGGCGCGACCGGGCGCAACCCCTTCGGGCGAGGGGACCCCGCGGCCGTCGTCCGCCGCGTGATGCGAGGTGAGGCCGACCTGGACGGCGTGCCCCGGGAACTGGTCTCGCTGGTGCACGCGTCCCTGAGCCCCCTCCCGGGGTACCGGCCCGCCCCGCACGAGATCCTCGGTGTCCTGGGGAACGGCCGCGGAGTGCCGGACACCGGTGTCGTGGCCACCCGCATCGTGCGCGAGGAGTGGTCCTCGGCCGCGGTCAGCGGAGCCTCCCGGCACCGGCGTCTCCTTCGGCGAGGAGCGGCCGTCCTGGCGGTGGACACCGTCGTCACGGCGGGCACGGTCGTGGGCGTACGGCACGGCGGCACCGGAGAGTCCCCCGACCGGATCGGGATGTCCGGCGTGAACGAGGGTGGCGACGTGACGGCCCGGACCGGGCATTGGCCGCCTCCCGAGGCCACCGAGACGGCGGTCAACGCGGGACGACGCAACGAGGTGGGGACCGAGAGACGGGGAGACGGCTCCCAGGCGCGGGAGGCACGGGCCGAGTTCACCATGGGCGCCCCCGGCCGCGACGGCGCCACCATCAGCGTCTTCGCCCCGGAACGGTCCCCGGACGGGACCCTGGTCTTCCAGGGGGAGTTCCACGGCGACCCGGATCCCTCGTACGAGTACGGGTTCGCCAAGGAACAGTTCACCGTCCTCACGGAGGAGGGGGACCACTCCCCCAGTCACTTCCCCGTGGAGGAGGTCGACGAGGCCGGTGTCCGCTTCTCCGTGGGGTTCGGCGGAGCGCCGGACACCGGGCTCCTCGTCGTGCGCGAGAACGGTTACGTCGACGAAGTGGACGGTGCCCCGCCGGTCGGGGTCTGCTACAGCGTGGCGGACGCGGAGTTCTCCGTTGACTACACACGGTGCACCTGAGGTCGGTGGCGGCCGACACTCGAACCCGGTTCTCCGAGGACTCGGCTGGCCACTTCCGGACATCATCCCCCCGCGCCACCGAACAGGCGGGGGGCTCGTGCCAGGGGACAAAGCGCACCCCGGAGCCCCACGGAGCCACACCCCGGAACCCGTACCGGGCAGTGCTTCCGTTCTCCGGGCGGCTGATCCCGACTCGGGACCCAGGGGCTGCGCCCACGGTCGCGAGAAGCCGGAAACGGGTCCCTGATCACGGAGCGTACACACACCCGAGCGCATCGGAGTAACCGGCCCAAGGGGTGACAAGGGCCGTCAGGCAGCACAGAATGGAGTCACACGGCCGGTGCGAGCCCCCTGTTCTTCGGGCTCACCGAGACCCGGCCCGCCACGGCGGGCCCGCCACGGGTCCCCGGCCGCTTCACCGTTCCCCACCGGAGGAGACACCGGATGGAAGGCGCACTGTCCCTGATCGCCCTGGTAGCCGTCGTGGTGTCGGCCGGGGCGATCACGGTCGCCGCGCACTTTCGCAAGGAACGGGTCACCGAGCTCCAGAGCTGGGCGCGTGGACACGGATGGCACTACACCGAACACCACCCGCGCCCCCTGGAGGAGGCCACCCTTCCCATCGCCCTGCACGGCCCGGACCCGCGTGTGCGGCACGTGCTCACCGGCCGACGCGGCGCGCACCTGGTCACCATGTTCGAACTCACCCACTCCGACCCGAACGCGCGACGCGGCGTGGGGCGCCCACGGCGCACCCACCGCGTCGTGGCCGTGCACACCCCGGGACCCGGATCCGACCTGGAGATCCGCCGACGCGACCTGGCGCGCACCGTCTCCCTCGACGCCAGCGGAGGGCCCGGGGAGGTTCGCCGCTCGTTCGCCGAGGCCTTCCACACCGTCGGCTCCGACGACCGCTTCACCGAAGCGGTCCTGGACCACGACACCGCCTCCTGGCTGCTCTCGGACTCCCGTTCCCGTTCCTTCCCGGTGCGCTTCACCGGCGGCCACGTCCTCACCTGGGCGACCCTACGACTGGACCCCGACCGCGCCCTGGCGGCGGCCGACTACCTGATCGAACTGGTCAGCCGGGTGCCCGCCCGCGCCTGGGCGCACGACACCGCCGGGTCCTGAACCACACCACCGAACCCGGTCACGGCCCTGAGCGACGACCCCGAGCGTGCGCCCCTGTCGCAGGGGGCCGATAAAATCCGGCGTACCCCAACGCACAAGGAGCAGTACCCCATGAGCGACCCCAACGCCACGCACCGCATCTCGCGCGCGGACCTGTTCCGCGACGACGAGGAGGAGACCACCCAGGACCCCAACGCCACCGCGCAGATCTCCCGTGAGGACCTCTTCAAGGACGACCAGGACCCGAAGAGCCCGCGTGAGCGCGGCTGACCGGCCCCTCCCCGCCACGACGGAGCGCCCGCCCCCACACGGGGGACGGGCGCTCCTCTCGTCCTCGGCGTACGCGCGCCCTGCGGCGGCGCTCCGCCGCCCCTAGGGGCGGCGCTCGCGGACGGCGGCGACGATCTCGGCCACGGCCTCGTCCACGGGCACACCGTTGTTCTGGGAGCCGTCGCGGTAACGGAAGGAGACCGCCTCCTTGCTGATGTCCTCGTCACCGGCCAGCAGCATGAAGGGGACCTTCTGCTTCTGCGCGTTGCGGATCTTCTTCTGCATCCGGTCGTCACTGGAGTCGACCTCGACCCGGATCCCCTCGGCGCGCAGCTTGGCGGCGACCTCCTGGAGGTAGGGGACGTGCTCGTCGGCGATGGGGATGCCCACCGCCTGCACCGGGGCGAGCCACGCCGGGAACGCCCCGGCGTAGTGCTCCAGCAGGACGGCGAAGAACCGCTCGATGGAACCGAACAGGGCACGGTGGATCATCACCGGTCGCTGACGGGTGCCGTCGGCGGCGGTGTACTCCAGGTCGAAGCGCTCGGGCAGGTTGAAGTCCAGTTGGATGGTGGACATCTGCCAGGTCCGACCGATGGCGTCCTTGGCCTGCACGGAGATCTTCGGGCCGTAGAAGGCGGCGCCGCCCGGGTCCAGGACCAGTTCGAGGCCCTGCTTCTCGGCGGCCCGGCGCAGGGTGTCGGTGGCCTCCTCCCAGCTGGCGTCGTCACCGACGTACTTCTCCGGGTCCTTGGTGGACAGCTCCAGGTAGAAGTCCTCCAGGCCGTAGTCGCGCAGCAGCTCCAGCACGAAGGTGAGCAGCGAGTCGAGCTCGTCGGCCATCTGCTCGCGGGTGCAGTAGATGTGGGCGTCGTCCTGGGTGAACCCGCGGGCGCGGGTCAGGCCGTGCACCACGCCGGACTTCTCGTACCGGTACACGGTGCCGAACTCGAACATGCGCAGCGGCAGCTCACGGTAGGAGCGCCCACGGGCGTCGAAGATCAGGTTGTGCATCGGGCAGTTCATCGGCTTCAGGTAGTAGTCCTGACCGCCGTCGAGCTGCATGGGGGGGTACATGCCGTCCGCGTACCAGTCCAGGTGCCCCGACTTCTCGAACAGGGCGCTCTTGGTGGCGTGCGGCGAGTAGACGAACTCGTACCCGCTCTCCTCGTGCCGCTTGCGGGAGTAGTCCTCCATCACGCGGCGGATGATGCCGCCCCGGGGGTGGAAGACGGCCAGGCCGGAACCGATCTCGTCCGGGATGGAGAAGAGGTCGAGCTCGGAGCCGAGCTTGCGGTGGTCGCGCTTCTCGGCCTCCTCCAGGAAGGCCAGGTACTCCTTGAGCCTGTCCTTGGTCTCCCAGGCGGTGCCGTAGACGCGCTGGAGCTGCGGGTTGGTCTCCTTGCCGCGCCAGTAGGCGGCGGCGGTGCGCATGAGCTTGAACGCCGGAATCACCTTGGTGGTGGGGATGTGCGGCCCACGGCACAGGTCCTTCCAGCACAGCTCGCCGGTGCGCGGGTGGACGTTGTCGTAGATGGTGAGCTCACCGGCGCCGACCTCGGCGGAGGCGCCCTCGGCCGCCTCGGCCGCGCCGCCCTTGAGGCCGATCAGCTCCAGCTTGTAGGGCTCGGTGGCCAGCTCGGCGCGGGCGTCGTCGTCGGAGACGGCGCGGCGGTCGAAGCGCTGCCCCTGCTTGATGATCTGCTGCATCTTCTTCTCGATGCCCTTGAGATCGGCGGGGGTGAAGGGCTCGGCGACGTCGAAGTCGTAGTAGAAGCCGTTGTCGACGGGCGGGCCGATGCCCAGCTTGGCCTCGGGGAAGAGCTCCTGGACGGCCTGGGCGAGGACGTGCGCGGTGGAGTGGCGCAGGATCGCCCGCCCCTCCTCGGAGTCGATCGCGATCGGCTCGACGGCGTCGCCGTCGGAGAGCTCCCAGGCCAGGTCGCGGGGCTCACCGTTGACCAGGGCGGCGATCACGGTCCTGCCGTCCGCCTCCAGCGCCTGGCCCGCGGTGGTCGTGGCCGCCACCGCACGCGGGGTTCCGGCGAGGGTGATGTGCAGCTCAGACGCGGCGGACACGGTGACTCCTAGGGATGTACGTCGATGTGGTGGACACGAACCGCCCCGCGAGCGTGCGCGGGGCCGGGTGTTTCGCACCCCCGATGCTATCGGCTCCGGAAGGAGGGTGCTTCTGGTTGTCCACAGGCGCCCGGCCACTCCGACGCGGCGGCGGGAAAGTCCACACAAGGGAGAACAGTGGTGATTCGGTCGTGGAATTCGGCCGCCCCGGCCGTCCCTGTCGAAGAAGCCGCGAGGCGGCCCTCCCACCCTCTGACGAGGAGGAACCCGCGCACATAGGAAGGTTCTGTCATGGATCATCACGTTTTCCGAGGTTTCTCCACCGTCCTGGGAGGAACCATTGATCCGACCCGTGAGATCGGTGAGAATCAGCAGACATCCGATCCAGCGAACCCAGCCCGACCCGAAAGCACCAGTCGCATCGACCGAATACTGTGAGCGCATGTCACCGAGCCCACCCAACGGGCCACCGGCCCCGGAGACATCCCCCACTCACCATGCCCGTGTACGACGGTGGAGGCGCCTGCGCGCACGGCTCCGCCTGTTCCGCAGACGCATGCACACCCACCCGGCCCTGCACGTGCCGTGGCGCCTCCTGGTCGGCACGGTGGGCACCGTGGTCATCCTGGCCGGGGTCGTCATGTTGGTCGTCCCCGGACCGGGGATCGCCTCGATCCTCCTCGGACTCCTCATCATCAGCACCGAGTTCCACTGGGCGCACCGGCTGCTGAGGCCCGCTCGAGTGTGGGCCCGCAGGGGTGAGAAGTGGGCGTTGAGGACCAAGGACCAGCTCCTGGAGCGCCGCCGCGAGCGCAGGGCCGCCAGGGCCGCGCGCCGTGGACGCACCGCTCCCCCGGACTGACCTCCCGAATGGGTGGGCACCTTTCCCGGTCCTCACCAGCTCCGAAACCCGCACGGGGACGCATACGCGCACGTTGCCCGAGCTTGACCCGACCAAAACAAAAAAAGAGGGGCCCGGTTCGTGCGATACGAACCGGGCCCCTCTTTACTGTGGGCGATACTGGACTCGAACCAGTGACCTCATCGGTGTGAACGATGCGCTCTAGCCAACTGAGCTAATCGCCCCGGGTTGCTGCCCCGTCCGGCCTCGTCGGCCTGACAAGAAAAACTCTAGCGCATGTTCCGGAGTGTTCGACGCACGCAAACCCGCCCAGCGGGCGCATAGCTGCGTGATCGAGGTCACATATGCTGGTCAACGGGTTCCCACGAGGCTCCCCCATCAGCCATGATCCCCGCAATGAGTAGGAGTTCCCGCCCCCGTGAACCCTCCCGTGGCGACCGCGGATCGACCTCCGCGTGACACGGGCCACTCAACATGGGGAAATCTTTGGTTTCCCCTGGTCATTACAGTGACGAAGGATCGTGGTGCCGCCAAGCGGCGCGCTGGCCCCGCAGGGCGGGCAGCGAGATCTCCGGTCCCACCGACCAAGAAAGTTCCCGTACTCACGTCATAGTCCGCGGACAGCCGCGTAGGAGCGAGTGAGGCGGCAACCGGCCCGCGCCCCAGGACTCTGGGCCGGACGAGAAAAGGTTTGGCGAACATGAACAGTAGCGACACCACTGCCACCGCCGAGCTGGGCCTGCGACTCGTGGTCCCGGAGCGCACCGCGGTTCCCCTGGTCGCGCGACTCGACTACAGCGCTGACGACCCGTACGCGATCCGCGTCGCGTTCCACACCGGCGAGGACAACCCCGTCGAGTGGATCTTCGCGCGCGAGCTCCTCACCGTGGGCATCGTCCGCCCCGTCGGCGAGGGCGACGTCCGCGTGTGGCCCTCCAAGGACGAGAGCGGCGACCGCTCGGTCAGCATCGCGCTCTCCTCGCCCTTCGGCCAGGCCGAGTTCGACACCCAGGTCTCACCGCTGGCGGAGTTCCTCCACCGCACCTACGAGATCGTCCCGGCCGGCCAGGAGGGCCAGTTCGTGGACCTCGACGAGGAGATCCAGCAGCACCTCCACTCCTAGGTACACGGGGGTCAGGAACGCAAAGGGGACGGCGCCGGGGCGCCGTCCCCTGTTTCGCGTCCACACGCGCCTCACCGCGGCGCGGCGTCCGTCACGGGTCGATGTCGGCCGCGGAACGCTCCGCGAACACTGCCATCGCCTTCCGCGTGACCGGGCCCGGCTCCGTCAACACCTTCTGGTCGTCGATGTTGAGGATCGCCTGGACGTCACGGCCCGTGGAGGTCAGGAAGGCCTCGGTGATCTCGGGGAGTCGCTCCATGGGAACGTCCTCCTCCTCGCCGCCGAACCACTCCAGGACCAGTTCGCGGGTGATGCCCGCCAGCGGACCGGCCGAGAGCGGCGGGGTGACCAGCCTTCCGTCGAGCACCACGAAGACGTTGCTGCCGGTGCCCTCGCACAGGTTCCCCGAGATGTTGCGGAAGACCGCCTCGCTCGCGCCCCTTTGCCGCGCGTACGCGAGCGCGCGCACATTGTCGGCGTAGGAGGTCGTCTTCAGCCCGGCCAGCGCGCCGAACTCGTTGCGGGGCCAGGGCGCCAGGGCCACGTCCGTCGAGGGGGCGATACCCGGGAAGGGACCCAGGGCCACGATGGCGGTCTGCTCGCCCTGGCCCCGGTCCGAACCCAGCGGCCCGGCCCCGTCCGTGACCGTGATGCGCACGCGGGCGTCGGTGATCTCCGGGTTGGCCGCCACCGCCTGGGCGACGCCGTCGGCGATCAGCTCCAGGTCCGGCTCGTCCATGCCAAGCCCACGGGCGGAACGCGCCAGCCGCTTCAGGTGGCGGGTGAGCGCGAACGGACGGCCGTCCTGCGCGCGCACCGTCTCGAAGACGCCGTCGCCGACGGTGATCCCGTGGTCGGCCACGGGGATCCGCGCGTCCTTCTCCTCCAGCACGGCACCCCGGCCGTGACCGGCTCCCGCGATCCACACCCTCATTTCCAACCCCCACGTTCTCTGGGCCCCTGGTCGGGCCGGTGACACCCCGAATCCTGTCACCTCCGCGGTCCGTCCCGCCTGGTGATCACACTGTCGGCCCTACCCGCCGGGGCGCCACCTTGGCAAGGCCCTTGTCCGGCACCGGCCTCCGGTCCGGTAAGTCAACGGGTTTTCACATGGTGTCGGCGCTGGTCAGAGTGGCTTCTCCCGTGGAGCGGCCCACCCTGAAACGATGGCTCGTGCCGGACAGATAAGTTACGAATGACTATCATCTGGGCAACGCTTATGCGGGACCGGTGGCAGCCGCCCCCAGCCGCACCCCCTGCCGGTACACGCAGAGCCTCCCGCAGCACGCGCGTGCCCCTCGCCCACGACCGCACCAGACACAGCGAAGAGAGACATGACCCCACCGAGCACCGCCCGCGGCGAACTCAGCTGGCTGCTGGACGACCTCCTCACCCGCGCCTCGGGCACCCAACACGCCATCGTGCTGTCCACTGACGGCCTCCTCATGGCCACCTCCAGCGGACTCGACCGGCCCGCCGCCGAACACCTCTCCGCGATCGCCTCCGGTCTGCACAGCCTCGCGGGGGGAGCCAGCAAGCAGTTCTCCGCGGGGAACATCCGTCAGAGCATCATCGAGATGGACCGGGCCTTCCTCTTCGTGGCCGCCGCGGGCGAGGGCGCGTGCATGGCCCTGATGTCGGACGCCGACAGCGACGTGGGGCTCATCGCCTACGAGATGAACAAGGTGATCGAGCGGGTCGGCCAGTACCTCTCCGCCCCGCCGCGCCCCGACATGCCGTCCTCCCCCGCCCACGTGGAGAAGTAGCTCCTGCCACCGCGGCGGGCCGGTCCGGCCTGCCACGGGCAGGGCGCGAAAGCCCCTGCGCGGAACCGATTTCGCACTTCCCCGAAACTTCCGCTAGAGTTCTAAACGCAGCGAGGGACGCGGCACCGGGAAGCTCCGGAGGCCCGCAACCGCACTCGCCGCGCGGACGTGGCTCAGCTGGTAGAGCATCACCTTGCCAAGGTGAGGGTCGCGGGTTCGAATCCCGTCGTCCGCTCGAGACGATTCGCCTTGTGCCTCCCCGGGTGGCACAATCGAATCGGGTTCGGGGCAACACCCCGTACACACGCGGACGTGGCTCAGCTGGTAGAGCATCACCTTGCCAAGGTGAGGGTCGCGGGTTCGAATCCCGTCGTCCGCTCGGAGTAAGGCACGCATGGGTGCCACGCGGCTCCCCCGTGCTTTGTATGCCGGAGTGGCCGAGTGGTTGAGGCAAGGGACTGCAAATCCCTGCACACGGGTTCGATTCCCGTCTCCGGCTCCATGCGCACCACATTTCCATAAGGGCGATTAGCTCAGTTGGCTAGAGCACTACCTCGACACGGTAGGGGTCACAGGTTCGAGTCCTGTATCGCCCACATCAAGCGGAAGCGGGTTCCCTCGGGAGCCCGCTTCCGTCGTTTCCACGGTCGGTGTCCACCGGGCGTCGTGCCCCATGCCGCACACGCCATCACACTCCCCACGGGTGCGCGCGGCCCCTGTTTCCTCCGGGGTCCGGCCACTTCCCGTACATGCTGCTCGGTCTCCGGTTTCACCTTCTCGTGGAGGCGCCGCACCCCCGGCACGGTAGGCCCCGGCCCCCGCCGCCCTGCACACTTCGGGGTTCCTTCTCCGGCCAGCCCTGTCCGGTTCGAGCGACGTCTCCGCACCGGGAAGGCCACAGCCGGTGCCCCTCCCACACCGGGAGACCTGCCGCGCCGCAGGAAACCGGTCATCCCCCAGGATGTATGAGTTGTTGATTATTGCCGATTGGTGCCTGGTTGGACCGGTTGACGCCATCGGTTCGGATCGACCCGAACCGGCCCGGGGTCGGGAGAAGTTCGAATGCAGGCGAGGTGGGGTAGCTGGTAGCGACCGAGCCCCAGCCCGAGATCGTGCTCTGCCCGCTCGTTCGGACCACGGACACGACGGCGACCGCCATCGCGATCCGGTGGTCACCCGCGCTGTCCACCAGAGCAGGGGCGAACGCCTCGTCGCCCTGGCCGTGGAAGACCATGCCGTCTGGCCGCTCTCCTCGGCCCGCATCCCAGCCGATATGCTCCGACCATGGCGAACAACCGGCTGAGACCCCTTGAACAAAAGGCGTGGGGAGGTTTTCTACGCAACCACGAGAGGATCTGGAGTGCCCTCGAAGCCGGGCTCGCGCCGTTGAACGTGAGTCTCGCCGAATACGAAGTTCTACTGGCTCTGGACGCCGCTGGCACAAGCGGCATACGCATGTCCGACCTCGCCGAGCGACGGCTGATGTCCAGTGGTGGGTTCACGCGTCTGGCCGACCGTCTGGAGCGTCGGAACCTGATCGAGCGGCGGCGCTCGGTCAGCGACGGACGCAGCTTCGAAGCGGTCATGACCGAGGAGGGGCGGGCTCTGCTCCGTCGGGCGCAGCGGCAACACCACAGCGACCTGTGCGCCCTGTTCCTGCATCGCCTTGACGACGAGCAGTTGAACCAGCTCGTCGCGATCTGGTTCGCACTCGAAGGTGATCGCGACCCCGACACACCGTGTTGACCACGTGGGCATGGCGCTCTTCCCGCCACGGGTGCGGTGCGACACCTCGACGTGGGGCTCGGCATCCCCGTGACCCTGCTCCGCAGGTGCGGCACTGTCACCAGCGCGCGGCGGGACCCACTGGCCGATAGCCGCGTCGTGGCCGACGTCTGCGGATCCTCCTACGCTGAGCCACCGCTCGGTGGCTGGTATGGACACAGAGACCGTCGACCGACCACCGAGGGTCGGATCGCTGAGGGACCCTTCACGCTCGTGCGATCAGAATGGTCGGCAAGCTGCCGGTTGCGTGTGGTCTCTGCCCGTCAGCGCCCACGAGGCCGGTGAAGGGCTGTGGCTATCCCCCGTTGACCGGGGCTCGGTCCAACACGTGCATGCCGAAGGACTCGAGATGAGCCTGGTTGTCCAAGTCCTCACGCGCCTCGGCTTCGCCGACCGACGTGAAGTAGTCCTGGATCCCGCCGGGGTTCCACAGAACGGTGACATCCCCGGCACCGTCGATGCTCTGGAAGGTGTGCGCGAGGCCACGCGGTCCGTAGACGACTCCCCCCGGCCCCACGTCGTGGACGGTTGCGGTCGCCAAGGACTCACCCCCCAACCAGAAGCGGAACAACCCGCTGTTGACGATCCAAATCTCGTCCTCGCGGGTGTGCACGTGGAAGGGCGGTGCCCCCTCGGCCCGGAGCCCCCGAACTCGGGCCATGAAGTACTGATTCGCGGTCGCCTCTGAGCCGAGAAGCGTCTCAAACCCATGGGCGTAGTAGCCGTGGTGCTCCGCTGCGTCGGGGAGGGTGACGACGGGTCGCCCGTAAGGGTTCTCTTCGCGGTCCTTGGTCTGCATGTCGACCTCTCTTTGATCCCCAAGCAACTATTTGCCTGCATAGACAGATATTAACCCAAGGCCGGGGTCTCGAAAACCCCTGGGCTGAGTGGGACTAGGCCCGGTTCTCCCGAAGCTACGGCGAGCCGCAGAGTAACCCGGGGGCGAGGAGGGCTGCTCCAGGATGTGGCGGTAGACGGCCCTGTTGGGGGCAGGCAAGCGGGGCTGAGACGGGCCATCGTTCGGCGCTCCGAGGAGCGGGCCGACCGCACGGCCGCCACGTCCTCGACCACCGCGAGCCCTGCGGGCCCTTCTCCGCTTGCACCAGGCGCCCGCCGCTGCGGGCCGCTGCGGGGGCGCCCGGCGACGCGACCGTGCTGCGGGAGCCCGCCTCCGGGGCTGCCCCCTGTCCGTCGGCGCGTCGGCGGCCTTGCGCAGCCGGGCGGCCACCGGCTGGCCGGGGCGCACCAGCACCTCCAGGGTCTCAGAAAGTATCTCCGAAGGGGAATGAGCGGTAGCCGCTGCCCCGGATCGCGGTCTGGTCGGAGCGAGGGTGCTGACGCGGGTTTCGTGCTCGCGGCCCGCTCGGCGTCGTCCAGTTCAGCGGCGCGTAGGACTCCCCTGGAGGAGCCCCCGATCTTGGCGGGACGCTGTGGCGGCAGCCCAGCATGGTCGCTTGCGTATGCGGGCGGAGCTGCCGCTGATCATGTGGTGCGGATCGGTCCCGCAGGGTGGGTTCCGGTGAGCAGGGCTTCGGCATGCTTGCGGAAAGCGGTGACCAGACGGCTGCGGTCGCCGGTGCGCGTGGCGAGTACGACCTGGCTCGGTTCGACCCCGTGCAACGGGACGGTGGTGAGGCTGGGATGCAGGCCGGTCGCGTGGTCGAGGGGCGGACCGATGGCCACGGCCTGCCCGGCGGCGATGAGTTCGTGTTTGTCCTCGAGGGCTTCGACCAGGGGGCCGTCGGGCGCGGGCCGCCCGTCGGGCCGGGGATCGAGCCGCCAGTAGGCGTTGAGTAACGGGTCGGACTGGCGTACCCGGGGGATCGGCTCGTCGGCGATGTCGTCGAGGGTTACCGACTCCTCGCCGGCCAGACGGTGGTCCCGGGGCACGACCAGCACGCGCGGTTCGTCGTAGAGGACGGTGACGCGCAGCCGGTCGGTGGGGAACGGCAGACGCGTCACCACCGCGTCGACGCGGTGCTCCAGCAGTGCGCCGCGCGAGTCGTTCCAGGCGAGCAGGCGGGTGTGGACCTCGGCATCGGGATTGCGGTCCCGCAGGGCCCGCACGGCCGCAGTGATGACCAGCCCCTTGGTGTAGCCGATGGTGATGCTGCTGGGCCGGGCCGCGGACCGGGTTCGGGCCATCGCCTCGACCGCGGCGCGCAGCAACCCCTGGGCCTGGGGCAGGAAAACCTCGCCCGCCTCGCTGAGCCGGGTGCCGCGCGTGGTGCGGTCGAGCAGGCGGACGCCCACTTGCTGTTCGAGGCGGCGGATCTGTCGGCTCAGCGACGGCTGGGTGGTGTGCAGCGCTTCGGCGGCACGGCCGAAGTGCTGGTACTCGGCGATCACCGTGAAGCACTGCACCAGCCGGAGGTCGAGGTCCACGGGTGCGGGGAAGGGTTCGGACACAACCTCACTCTAGCTGGACTTATACGCGGATTGTATTACGTGTGTCGGAACAATCATTGGACTGCGCGCTTGTCGCGACCGCACAGTGGTGACCATGACATCGGACAGCGTGACACCGTTTCGTATCGACATTCCGGACAGTGTTCTGGAGGATCTGAAGGACCGGCTCCACCGGGTACGCCTCGCCGGCCGGGAGACAGTGCCGGACAGCAGCCAGGGGGTGCAGCGGGAACGCCTTGAGGAGTTGCTGGAGTACTGGGCCACCGCGTACGACTGGCGCGATCTGGAGCGGCGGCTCAACGAGCTGGGTCAGTTCCGCACGACCATCGACGGTCTCGGCCTGCACTTCATGCACGTGCGCTCACCCCGCCCCGACGCCACCCCCCTGTTGCTGCTTCACGGATGGCCGGGCTCGTTCCTGGAGTTCCTCAAGACCGTCGGCCCGCTCACCGAGCACGGTTTCCACCTGGTCGTCCCCTCGATGCCCGGCTACGGCTTCTCCGACCAACCCGCCTCGACAGGCTGGGACCCGGACCGGATCGCCCGCGCGTACGGCGTGCTCATGCGGCGCCTGGGCTATGACTCCTACCTGGCCCAGGGAGGCGACTGGGGCGGTGTCGTCGCGACCCGCATGGGGGCGCAGCGCCTGATGGGCCTGCGTGCGGTCCACGTCAACTTCCCTGAGTTCCTCGCCGCACCACCGGTCGGCGACGACCCGACCCCTGAGGAGAAGGCCGCACTCGAACAGGGCAGCCGCTTCTTCGCCGCCCATTCCGGATACCACGTCGTGCAGCGCACCCGGCCACAGACCATCGGCTACGCCCTGACCGACTCCCCCGCCGGGCAGGCCGCCTGGATCTACGAGAAGTTCCTCGACTGGGCCCGGCCCGATGCCCTCACCCCCGACGAGATCCTCGACCACATCTCCCTGTACTGGTTCACCGGCACGGCTGCTTCCGCGGCCCGCCTGTACTGGGAGTACGCCCGGCAACCGCTCGCTCTGACTGATCTGGACCTTCCTGTCGGTGTCAGCGTCTTCCCGGACGAACTGACGCGTACCCCGCGCATCTGGGCCGAGCGCGCCTATCACGACCTGCGCTACTTCAACGACGACATCCCCGCGGGCGGCCACTTCGCCGCCCTGGAGCAGCCTGAGCTGTTCGTCGAGGAGATCGTCAAGTTCGCGCGAACGGTGGCCGCATGAAGGCGGTTGTGATCACCGGGGGCACGAACGACTGCACCCGGGAGGTGCTTGCCCGATGAAGTGGGTCAGCTACCGCTCCCCAGACGGCTCCACGCGCTGCGGCGTTGTGCACGACAACAAGATCCACGCCGTGGACGTGGGCCTGTTGGAGCTGCTGCGCGCCGAGGGCGGATTGGAGGCCGCCGCAACCAGGGAACCGACCGAGGTCGTCGATCTGGCCACGGCCGACTTGCTGGCGCCGATACCGGTGCCCCCGGCCATCCGGGACTTCGCCGCGTTCGAACGCCACATCAGTAACGCGGGCAAGGCAGCGGTTGGCGACGGCAGGGTCAGCCCGGTCTGGTACGAGTATCCGCTCTTCCACTTCTCCAACCCGGCGGCGATCAAGGGACCGCACGACGAGGTCGCCATCGCCCCGGGCGCTCAGTCGTGGGACTACGAGGTCGAGGTCGCCGCGGTGATCGCCGGGGACTGCTCGAACCTTGAGGCTGCCACGGCGGAGAATCACATCGCCGGCTACCTGGTCTACTGCGACTGGAGCGCACGCGATATCTCCGCGAGCGAGATGGGGTTCGTGTACGGCCCGTCCAAGAGCAAGGACGCCTCGACCAGCCTCGGCCCGTTCCTTGTGACCCCCGACGAACTGGAGCCCTACCGCTCGGGCAAGGGCTATGCGTTGCGGATGGACGGGTACGTCAACGATGAGCACTACGGCGGCGGCAGCTGGGACGAGATCCACTGGTCGTTCGGCGAGATGCTGGCGCACGCGTCGCGCGGCACCTCGCTGCGAGCCGGTGACATCATCGCCAGCGGCCCCGTGGGCACGGGCTGCATCCAGGAGCTGTCCGGCCGCCGCCGCTACCTGGCACCGGGAGACACGGCCCGGATCGAAGTGCAGGAACTCGGCGCGATCTCCGTACGGATCACCGCGCCAGAGCCGCCCTGACTTACCGGATGCACCAAAGACGATCTTGATCCCTCCACTTGCCGGGAGACCACCGCAATGCATCTCACCAGCACCTTCGCTCACGCTGACATGGATCTGAACGCCGTCCGCGAGGTCAGCCTCACCATCAACGCGACTCACCTGTTCGTCTACTTCATCCCCGAGGCGCCGGAAGAGGCCGCCAAGCTGGGCGTGACCGAGTACGGGCCGGCGTACTTCGCGTTCCGGTCAGCGCCGATGGGCGCGGTCCCGTGGCACGTCACACTCGCGGCCTTCTACAACTTCAGCCCGCGGTCGGTGCAGGCCATGGCAGGCGTGTGGGACACAGCGACGCCAGAGGAGTGGCAGGCCGCCCGCTTCGCAGCCGTCGATCGTGCGTTGCAGCGCGTCGACGTGAGCCTCGCCGCCGATCAGATCGCGGAGGCACGATCGCTGATCGACCCGGTCGTCGCGAGCGCCGACTACGCCGGGAAGACGTTGGCTGCCGCCAACGCCTCGGTCCCCCTCCCCGCCGACCCGCTCGTCGCGCTATGGCAGCAGCTCACGGTGCTGCGCGAGTGGCGCGGCGACGCGCATTTCATCGTGCTCGCCGCCAACGACATCGGGCCGTGTGACTGCAACGTTCTGCAAACCGCGACAGGTCACTTCCCGGAAGCGATCGCGCGTGCCACCCGGCTGTGGGACGACGAGGAGGTGGCTGCGGCAACGACACGCCTCGTCGCACGCGGCTGGCTCAACGCCGACGGCACCGCTACCGATGCCGGCATCGCGGCGCGCGAGCAGATCGAGGTCGAGACCGACGAGCACTGCGCGGCGCTGTGGATGCCGATCGGTGACGCCAATGTCCGTCGCCTCAACTCGCTCATCACGCCGATCCACGACGCGTTCACCGCAGCCAGGACCTACCCCTTCCGTGTGGAGATGGGAGACACGCAGTCCGCAGACCCGGAGGCCGCCAGGTAGGCGTCGTTCTCGTGCAGCCGGGACGAACGGGCATGTAGGCCTGGTTCGTCCGAAGCTCCGGTGAGCACGAGATCCTGACACCGCGTGAGGCGCAAGGGGCACCCGTGCCTGCCCCAGCCGACACCTGTTCCCCTGGCCCAGGAGCGCTGATTCGTCAGCAGGATGCGCCCATTGGTGAGCGGCAAGGGCGGCCGGCACCGTTTCGGGAATGTTCGAGCAGGCCGCCGCCGGTCCGGGCGACCTCAGCGTGCTCGGGGGAAAAGCCGCTCGACAGCGGTCACCACCGCGGCGCGGCGTGCGGCTGTGGTGGCTGTCCCGGCCCGAACGCGACCACCTGACCACCACCGACTCACCGGACCGTCTGGGCCGCTACCACCGGGCCTTGGCCACCGCCCAAGAACTCGTCGCCTACCCGGTCGAGCGGGTCGACGCGTGTGGCCCCACGGGTGGGGGCACACGCCCGGAGAGTTTCTGAACGACGTTGCTTGGGCAGGAGATAGCTGCCAGTGGCGCCGCTGGCGTCTCGTAGCCAGAGATACCGGCAGGTCACAGATGGGATGAGTCATGCAGGACGACACCGATCGCGGCCAGGTTCCACCCCAGCGTGTGGGCCGGGTACTCTTCGGGGCCCTGGCTGCGGCAGCGGTCGCCGTCCTCGCCACAGGCTGCCCGGGATCGGGCTCGGGCGGTGGTGGCGGAGGCGGGTACGGGTCAACCAACGGGGAGACCCACTCCGAACAGTCCGCTCCGAACGCTCAGCGGTGAAGGGCTTTCCTGATCCGCATCGCCCGGCTCCTGATGGATCGTCGCTTCGGTGTGCCCGCTGAGAACGTTCTGCTCTTCGCACTCGTGGGGCCGGGTCCGACATGAGTTTCGCCCGCGTGTGAGCGGACCTGGGGAGCCTTCCCTCTGGGGAGACACGTTCAGCTCGTGTACGCCGAGTCGGACAGGCGTTCCCACTGGGTGGTCGTGGTGACCAGGGCCGCGGACCACAACGCTCCCAGGGCCCAGCCACCCAGAACGTCGGTGGCCCACGCCACACCGAGGTAGGCAGCCAGGGCTCCGGCCGTGCCTGCCCAGAGCAGGGCCACGGTCCAGTAGATCACCGCGCGAACCCAACTACGCGCCCGCCCGCTCGCAAGACAGGCCAGGACACTGGCCACGGCCGTCGTGGTCGCGACCTCGAACGCGGGAAAGGACCCACTGGTGGGCCCAGCGGCGAGGGCACAGGCCGGTGGTGGCCCGGAACGCCCGACCAACGCGGCCACCACCAGAGCGCTGCCCGCAGCACCACCCCATGCCGCCAGGGCCAGAACCACGTTACGGAGGCGTCCCCGCACCAGAAGGGCTCCGGCGACGGCGACGGCGACGCCCAGGGAGCCCCACACACCCGTGAGACCGTGGACTGGGACGACGATCGAGGTCAGGGCGTCGTCCCGGTGTGTGGCCAACCAGTGCAGGATCGGTCGGTCGACTCGGACGGCCTCCTCACCGACGAGGACGTCCTGGAGCACCGCGCCGAAGAACCATCCTCCGATCACGATGAACGCCACCCCTGCGGTCAGTTGCAGGCCCAGCACCGTGTGCGGTTGGAATCTGCGGCCCAGCCACTGGACCTGCCGGTCGTAGCGCGCGAGAACCGTTCGCACGCCGGGTCGCTCCACCTGGCGCCCGACCCAACCGCGCACGCGGTCGGGGTGTCGGGCGATCCATCGGGCGAGGACCACAGTGAACAGGACCACGGCTCCGGCGAGCAGCACCAGGATCACGGCCGCACCGAAGATACGCTCCACATGCTGCCAGGAGTTCCCGGCAAGGTATCCGAGCAGGGTCACGGACGTCGCCCACACCGCACCCCCCAACGCGTTCCAGACGAGGAAGCGCCGGTATCCCAGACCGCCAGCGCCCGCCAGTGCCGGGACGAGGGCACGCGCGAACCCCACCCAGCGACCGAGGAACACCGCGTGGCCACCGTAGCGCTGCACGAACCCCTCAGCGCGTTCCCAGCGGGCGGTACCGATCATGCGGCCGAGCCTTCCGGTGGTCAGTCGTGGCCCCAGGCGACGACCGACAAGGAAACCGACGGTGTCCCCAGCGACGGCTCCGACGATTCCACAGGCCGCCACTACGAAGGGATCCGCGTGGCCCAGGCCCGCTACCGCTCCGGCGACCAGCAGCCCGGTCTCGCCGGGAACCACCAGTCCGACGAAGACTGCTGACTCCAGGAACGGCAACACGAGGGCGACTGAGTAGATCACGCCGACCGGTACGGTCAGCAGCCACTGTTCCCAGTCCCCCACCCCGCCCCCCTCCTGTGCCATGACGGGGGCCAGCCGTCGCGCGGCTCAGGTACCAACCCCGGTTCTCGTATCCGCGTCTCACCGACACCCAGTGCATCGCCCGAGCTCGTGACGCAGGACCATGTTCATGCTCGCTCTGGCCTCGTCCTGTGAGCGACACACACGCGCGATCAGCGGGCGAAACTCGATTCACCCGGGCAGGCTCCGGGGATGCGTCGGCTGTGTCGTGTGTGGGGCCCCGCGACGATGGCTCAGACGTGGAAGGGCACGGTGGTGACGACGATCTTGGGACGTTCGCGCAGGGCGTGCCTGAGTCGAAACGCCATCCGGTCGTGGAGGACCCGGTGCCACCATCGCCGGGGCACCACCTCGGGCAAGATCACCGTGATCGTCAGGTCCGACCGCTGTTCGCGCAGCGCCTCGATGTAGTTCACCAACGGGGCGATGATCGTCCGATAGGGGCAGACCACCACTTCCAGGGGCAGATGGTCCCCCCAGTGCAGCCAGTACCCCCGCATCCTCTCCGCCTCCTCCTCGGAGGGGCTGAGGTGGACGGCGAGAACGGGTTGTCGGAGTGAGGCCGCGTAGGCCAGGGCACGGATGTTGGCCAGATCAAGGGTCTCCACGGGAACGACCGACAGGTGGTGGACCTCCTCGGGGGTCTCCTCCGCCTCCTGGTCCCCCGGCCCCTCCACGCGGCTCGCCCCCACTCTTGTCTCGGGGCCCGCCTCATCCACAGGCGCTTCCGCGTCTGGCCGTCCCGTGGGTGTACGCCCATCGGGTGGACGACGGACCACGCTGATCGGGCCACCCGGGGCGGGGGCCGCGTGGGGTCGCAGCCGCAGCGCACGCCCGACGGCGTCGTAGTGGACGCGGATGCGCAGGGCCAGCACGACGAACGCGGCCACGGCCAGAAGCGCCACCCACGCTCCCGCGCTGAACTTGACGATGGCGGCGGTGACGAACACCGCCCCGCACATCACGGCCCCCGTGGCGTTGAACGCGAGGCTCGTGCGCCAGTGCCGGGCTCGTGAGCGCCACCAGTGCACCACCATGCCGGCCTGCGAGAGTGTGAAGGCCAGGAACACCCCGACCGCGTACAGCGGGATCAGGGAGGTCGTGTCGCCACCGAAGGAGACGAAGATCAGGGCGGCCGCGACCGACAGCAGGAGGATGCCGTTGCTGTAGGCCAGTCGGTCACCCATGCGCATGAACCCGCGGGGGGCATGGTGGTCGCGTGCCAACAGGGACAGGACCCGTGGAAAGTCGTTGTAGGCGGTGTTGGCGGCCAGCAGGAGGATGGCCGCCGTACTCGCCTGAACGAGCACGTACATGGCGCCGGTCCCGAAGGAGTGCCGGGCCAGCTGCGAGAGCACGGTCTCACCCGGTGCCGGGATCGTGCCGGTGACCAGGATCAGGGCTATAAGACCACCGAACAGCGCCAACAGTGTGCCGATCATCCAGGTCAGCGCGGTGCGGGCGTTGCGCCACTCGACGGGCCTGAACGCGGGGACGGCGTTGGTGATGGCCTCGATGCCGGTCAGGGCCGTGGCCCCCGACGTGAAGGCCCTCAAGATGAGGAACAGCGTGACGCCCGTGGTGGCGTTGACCTGGGGCGTGGGAGCCGGGGGGAAGCCACGGAGGGCCGCGTCGACGAGACCGACGACGATCACGGCGCCGACAGAGAGGACGAAGACGTAGGTGGGGGCCGCGAAGAGGATGCCCGCCTGGCGCACGCCGCGCAGGTTCCCGGCCAGGAGCAGGGCGATGACACCCAGGCCGATGGGCACGGTCGCTCCGCTGAGCGCGGGCAGCGCGGAGGTGATCGCGGCGATGCCTGCGGCGATCGACACCGCGACGGTGAGGACGTAGTCGACGATGAGACCGCCCGCCGCCAGGAGGCCCGGTGCTCGCCCGAGGTTGTGGCTGGCCACGATGTAGGAACCGCCGCCGTTGGGATAGGCGCGGATGGTCTGTCGGTAGGAGAGTCCCACCGCCAGCATCATCAGCATGATCATCAGGGCGATCGGCAGCGAGAGGGACAGGCCCGCCACGCCGCCGATGACGAGGATGGTGAGCATCGCCTCGGGGCCGTAGGCGACGGAGGACAGGGCGTCGGAGGACAGCACGGGCAGGGCGACGAGTTTGCGCATGCGTTCACGGACCAGCGCGGTGCTCTTCAGGGCTGGCCCCAGGAGCACGCGGCGCAAGCGATAGCCAGCGCGGCCCGCGGGAGTGGAGGCTTCGTCAGCGGCCGCCGAGGCGAGTGTCGTACGGGGATCTCCGCCGAGTTCGGAGACTGTGACGAAGCGTTCGTAGCGCGGCTGCCGGACCTGGTGACGTGCCGGGTAGCTCCCCACTGTCGGGTCCACCGGGAGAGCACGGCGCCATTCCTTCGGCTCCCCCGCCACCTGACCCCACTCTCGTCCGATCTGGTGGAGCGCACGGAGTTGTCCGGGGGTGAGATCGGGCAGAAGATCACTCGGGGCTGGTGGTCGAGTCGAGCGTTCCTCCGTCATGCGACCCAGTGTTGTTCATCGAGGCCACGGGGCCTCGCATTTGTGGGACGTCGTCCGGCGGTGTCTGGTCGTGATCGGAACAGGGCGTACGCGTACCGACCCTCGCCTTGGCAGGATTGGCTGTGTCAGCGCCCCGTCCACGATGGTCGCGCCGGTGGGGGTTCGGCCGATCCATGAGTTGTGTGCCTCCGCAGCCGCTGGACACGAGCACAGGAACTCGTTGGTGCTCCTAGCGGCGCCGAGAAGGCCCAAGATGGTGTGAGCCCAGCGCACCGCGCATTCGCGAACTGAGCAAGGAGTAGCCCTGATGCACTCCTTCGATGCGCAACAGGCAAGCCGCAGCTAGATAGAGCCCTGCCGCGACGATGCACCCCACCAGCGCGCCCAGGACCAACGGGAGAGAGCATCGGTGTCGGTTGCGAACCCGAACCTCTGGAGGCACCATGCCACTACCGCGCCGGGTAGGGCAGCCACGTCCAGGGACACGATTCGGCCAGCCGTGGCGACGACGACCTGACGGCTTGCGGCTGCGGCGGGTCGGGGTCGTTTCACTGCTCAATCTCGCAGGGAGGCGCTGAACGCTCTCCGAGGATCGACACACCACCGAACAGCCGCCCCCGTTCCATGGGTGAGCCAGCGTTCGAACGAGGACGGCCTGGTTGTTCGCCGTCCTGCTTCACCCCACGGGCAGCCAGCCGCCGAGGTGGTCGGTTCAGATACGAGCGCCGATCGCCCCGGCCCCCCGTGACAGCTCGGGCAACCAGGTGAGCAGCTGGTCCGCGCTGGTGACATCGGTCGTCGTCACCAGGTTGATCGCCCCGGCGAGTTCCTTGTCGGCGTCGTACACCGGCACGCTCAGACTCAGCGCACCGAGTTCCCGCTCGGACTCCGCGAGGTAGTAGCCGTCCTCGCGCACTCCCCGGACGTCCTCCATCAGTTCCCGCTCCCCCTGAGTCCTGCCGGAGGCCAGCGAGGTCCGTGGAAAGCGGCGTACGTAGTCCTCGATCTCCCCGTCCGGCCACGCGGCGAGCAACACCTTCCCACCGCCGACGTCGAGCGGCACGCGACGCCCGATCGGGAACTGGTAGCGGAGGGGGTCCGCTCCGCTGACGCGTGCGATGAGGATGCGCTCGTCCCCCGAGCGGACGAACACGGAGGACGTCAGTCGCGTGGTCGCGGAGAGCTCGGTGAGCACAGGCGTCGCGATCGTGCTCACACGGTCGTTGACCACGAAACCGTGCGCCAGCCCCAACACCACCGGCCCGAGCGAGTACCCCAGGCGTCCCTGCTGGACGTAGCCACGCCGCACGAGCTGGTTCACCGTCCGTTGAGTGGTGGCCAGGTGCAGGTCAGCCTCCCTGGCGATGTCGCTCAGCCTCAGCGGACCGCGCGCGCGTTCCAGGCACTCGAGCACGTCCAGCGCACGGTCGAGCGTGCGCCCCTGGTTTCCGCCTCCGGCGCCCATGCTCGCCTCGCCACTCCTTCGCTCGTGTTCCTCGGAAAACTTCCTCGCCCCGGGCAGTGACCTCGGGGCCCACCGGACACGGCGATCCAGCTTGCTGTCGCCCTCTCCAAGGTAGCGGAGAGGTTTCCGGCAGGTTGACAGCCGAGAGAGCCACAGGTCACACTCGCTATCAATCAACAAGAGGAACTATCACTCAATGATAGCTGGTGGAATGATGAAGGTAGCTGTCCTGGGACTCGGCGAAGCCGGCGCGATCTTCGCGGAGGCCTTCGCCGCCGTCGGTTGGCAGGCCGTCGGCTTCGATCCCGCGAGCACGGCGCGGACCCCCGAGGGCGTCACCCGGGCCCCGTCGACGGCGGAGGCGGTGACCGGAGCGGATGTCGTCCTGAGCCTGGCCACGGCCGCCCATGCGGTCTCCGTCGCCCGCGAAGCCGCGTCCGCGCTGCGAACCGACGCCGTCTACATCGACCTCAACGCGGCCTCGCCGCAGGTCAAGGCGGATGTGGCTCGTACCATCGATGGCGCGGCCCGCGTGGTCGACGGCGCTCTCATCGGTTCGGTCGTCAAGTTCGGGCCGAAGGTCAACATCCTCCTCGCGGGACCGGCCGCCGAGGAGGCCGCCCGGGCGCTGAGGGCCGTGGGTTCGGACGCCGAGCCGATCGGCGCGACCGTGGGCGCCGCGTCGGGGCGCAAGCTGCTGCGCAGCGTGTTCATGAAGGGGCTGGGGGCACTGATCACCGAGGCCTTGGACGCCGGAACCGCGGCAGGCGAGGAGGAGTGGATGCGTGAGCAGGTGGCCGCCACCCTCACGGACGGGACCGCCGCGCTCGCGCGGCTGGATCACGGGACACGTCTGCACGCCGTGCGGCGCTCCCAGGAGCTGGACGCCAGCATCGCCCTGTTGAACGAGCTGCGCGTGGAAGCCCCCGTGAGCACGGGCGCGGCCGACCGTCACCGGTATCTGGCGCGCGTGACAGAACAGCCCGACGAACAGTTGATCGACGCCTACACGACGGTCCCCACCGCCGCCGTCGGGGACGCGCGGGACCGTCTCGGTTTCCTGTCCTCCAGGATCAGGCCCGTCTGGGCCGGGGCTCGGCTCTCCGGGCGTGCTCTGACAGTGCAGACGCGGCCCGGCGACAACCGCGCGTTGCACCAGGCCCTGGCCGTCGCGCGACCCGGCGACGTGCTGGTCGTGGACGGAGGGGGTGACGACTCCCGGGCGTTGCTGGGAGAGCTCATCGCCGAACGCGCCATCAACAAGGGAGTGCGGGGGATGGTGATCGACGGCGCGGTCCGGGACGCCGACGAACTGCGCGAACTGGGCTTCCCCGTCTGGTCCGCCGCGATCTCCCCCGCGGGCCCCTACAAGGACGGACCCGGCCACGTCGGTCGCACCATCTCGGTGGGCGGCGCGGTCTGTTCCCCAGGAGACATCGTGGTGGCCGACGGCGACGGCGTGTTCGTCGTGCCCCGTCTGGAGGCCGAGCGGACCCTCGACGCCGCCCGACTCGTCCTGGCCGACGAGGCCGAACGCCGCGAGGCCATCCGGAGGGAACGCGCATGAGGTTCCCCTCCCACCAGCGGTCGCTCCCCCGGGGCGACACCCCGCCCGCCCACGGGCGTCAGAGCTCCCCTCCACCGAAAGTCGACCCATGCCGATCGCGCTACTAGCCCTCGCGGCGTTCATCGCCGTGATCATCGTGTGGAACGTCGTGTTCAAGCGGAACATGGGTGAGGCCATGCTGCTCGGACTCGTGGTCACCGCCCTGTTCGCCGGAACGCGGGCCCCGGCGTACCTCCTGGGAGGGCTGGCCGACGCCCTCACCCACGACGTGCTCTACGCGGCCCTGGCCTTCGTCTTCATGGCCTACCTCATCGACACCACGGGGCTGATCCAGAAGATCCTGGCCATCCTCAACTCCGCCTTCGGGCGCGTCCGCGGCGGTCCCGCGTTCATCGACACGGCCGGATCGGCCGTCTTCGGGGCCCTGTCCGGGTCCAACTCCGCGAACACCGCCTCCAGCGGATCCTTCACCGGTCCCTGGATGGTGCGTACCGGGTGGACCCCCACGCGGGCGGCGACCGTGCTCGCCGGAAACGGCGGGATGGGCGCGGCTCTGCCCCCCAGCGCCTCGATGGTCATCATGATCGGCTTCGCCGGGGGGATGGTCACCACCGGCCAGGTGTATCTGGGCCTGCTGGTGGCCGGGCTCTACCAGATCCTGCTGCGCATCGGTCTCGTGACGTACTTCGTCCGCCGCGACGGGGTCCCCAAGGTGGACGAACACGACCTGGTGCCGATGCGTACGTCGCTACGGCAGGGTGCCAGCGCGTTGACGATCTTCCTCGGTGCCCTGATTCCCATCGCCGTCACCGTGGGTCCCCTGGCCACCTACCTGGCCGAATCCACGCCGCTCGGCGACGCGGTCGACGACATCTCGCTACTGACCTGGATCCCCATCCTCATCATCGGCTTCTCGCTCATCGCCGGACGGGACCGTCTCCCACGGACGGTGAGCGGCTGGTCCCGTCTGCTGGACGGCGCCCTCCCCAAGTTCGCGACCATCGGGGCCCTGCTGTTCTTCGCGATCGCCGCGAGCGAGATCCTGGGGCGCCTGGGCCTGGCCGAGGACGTCAACGTCCTCCTCGAGTCCCTGCCCGTCGGTTCCACCGTGATGGTGGTCGTCGTCGGCCTGGTGATCACCCTGGTCGCCGGTCCGCTCTCGTCCACGGCCACCCTGACCGCGGTCGGTCAGATCTCCTTCCTCGCGCTGGTCGGCGTGGGGGTCGACCCGCTCCTTGCGATCATCGCGATCCTGGTGTTCGCCTCCACCGAAGGGGCCTCCCCTCCCGCATCCGGCTCGATCTTCGTCGCCGCCAGCCTGACCGGGGCACGGCCGGAGAGCACCTTCCTGCCGCTCATCGTCTACTACATGATCCCGATCTTCCTGATCGGCTGTCTGATCGGTTGGAGCATCCTTCCGATCCTGGGGGTATGACCGTGCTCGCTCTCAAGCCCCGGGCCTTCACCGTGGTCCGCGCGCTGTTCAAGATCGGCCTCGTCTGTTGTCTTGCGCTCGGAGCGCTCCTGGTCCTGGGACAGATGGCCGGAGTCCTCACCCAACGTCCGGACTGGGTGACCGGAGCCTCCGACCTGCTGTTCGTGCCGAGCATCGGCGCGGCGGCGGCCTTCGGTGTCCTGGGGTTCATCGGCAACTACCTCACACCCGAGGAGCCCGAGCCCGAAGACGACTGACAGAACCGGGGCGGTGGGGTGGGGCGCACCGTCGCCCACCCCACCGGTGACACGAACACGTCGGCGGGGATCGACGCGCCGAGGGCCCAGGAGACGGGGTCAGCAGGGTTCACGTCGGCAGGTCACGGGCGGAACGGCCACACGGACGCGAGATCCCGCCCCGGTGTGTGCGCCGTACCCGGGAACGGTCCCTCGCGATGACTCCGTCGCCTTCCTCACCGAGCTGTCCCGTGTCATGGGACCGCTGGGCGACGGTGCGAGTCCTCTCAGCCGTTGGGCGCGGTGCCGGAGTTCGTGATGCCGAGTCGTCCTGCCAGTTCGTGGGCTCCGACACCGTACGTCTCCCGGATCCGTACGCCCTCGGCACCGACCTCGAAGACGCCGTGGTCCGTGTAGACGCGACTGACACACCCGACCCCGGTGAGCGGATACGTGCAGTGCGGTACGAGTTTCGGTTCAGCCGAGCGGGTGAACAGGGGCATCATCACGTGGACGTCCTTGGCACCGATGGCGAGGTCCATGGCACCGCCGACAGCGGGAATGGCGTCGGGTTCGCCCGTGTGCCAGTTGGCGAGGTCGCCCTGGAACCCCACCTGGTAGGCGCCGAGGACACAGACGTCCAGGTGCCCGCCGCGCATCATGGCGAAGGAGTCGGCCTGGTGGAAGTACGCCGATCCGGGAAGCTCGGTCACCGGGACCTTGCCCGCGTTGGTCAGGTCAGGGTCAACGGCGTCGCCCTCGGCCCTGGGCCCCATGTTGAGCATGCCGTTCTCGGTGTGGAGCACCACCCCTGAGCTGGCTGGCAGGTGGTCGGCGATCCTGGTGGGCTGCCCGATCCCGAGATTGACGAAGGCTCCGGCCGGGATGTCGGCGGCGACGACGGCGGCCAACTCGTCCATCGACAAACGGTGGTCGGCCTTCATCGGCGCTCCGGCGTGCGGGTTGCTCGAGTGGGTCATCGTGCCCCCTGGACGGTGTAGCGACGGGTCTCCACCTGGACGATCCGGTCGACGTAGATGGACGGGGTCACGACGGCCTCGGGGACGAGTTCCCCGGGCTCGACGATCTGATCGACCTGAACGACGGTCGTCGTCGCCGCAGTGGCCATGACCGGCCCGAAGTTACGTGCGGTCTTGCGGTAGGTGAGGTTGCCCAACGTGTCCGCCCTGTGCGCGCCGATCAGGGCGTAGTCGCCCTTGATCGGGTACTCCAAGAGGTATCTGCGACCGTCGATCTCACGTTCCTCCCTGCCCTCGGCCAGAGGTGTACCGATCGCCGTCGGGCAGTAGAAGGCACCGATGCCCGCACCCGCCGCGCGCATCCGCTCGGCGAGGTTGCCCTGCGGCACCACTTCGAGTTCGGTCCCCCCCGAACGGTAGAGACGATCGAAGACCCAGGAGTCGGCCTGCCGGGGAAACGAACAGACCACCTTGCGCACCCGGCCCGCCGCGAGCAGCGCGGCGAGCCCGACCTCGCCGTTGCCGGCGTTGTTGGACACGATCGTGAGGTCCTTGGCTCCCTGGCGGATGAGCGCCTCGATCAGATCGAACGGCATACCCGCCAGACCGAAGCCGCCGACGAGGACGGTGGCCCCGTCCTCGACCCCGGCCACGGCGGCGTCGGCGCTCTCAGCGACTTCCGCGCGGCTCATCGGACCCGCTCCGTGACATCGCAGTTCTCCAGCACGACGGCCAGCCCCTGGCCGACCCCGACGCACAACGCGGCGACTCCGTAGCGCTGCCCCGACTCGCGCAGCACCTTGGCCAGGGTGGCGAGGATACGACCACCGGAAGCGCCCAGCGGGTGTCCGATCGCGATGGCCCCGCCCTTCTGGTTGACGATGGCGGGATCGATCCCCCAGGCATCGAGGCAGGCCAGCGCCTGCACGGCGAAGGCTTCGTTGAGTTCGACCGCGCCCACCTGGTCCCAGCCGATCCCGGCTCGGGCCAAGGCGCGGTTGGCAGCCTCGACCGGGGCGTAGCCGAAGTCCTGCGGCTCCAGCGCCATCACTCCCCGGCCAGCGATGCGGGCGATCGGGTCGGCCCCGATCGTGTCCGCGGCCCTCTCACTTCCCAACAGCACCGCGGACGCTCCGTCGTTGAGGGGACTGGCGTTCCCCGCGGTGATGGTGCCGCCCTGCTCCGGTGAACGGAACACCGGCTTGAGTGTGGCCAGTACCTCCGGTGTGGATTCGGCTCGGATGCCTTCGTCGCGAACCAGGTCGGCCCCTCCCACCGGTGCCACCAGGTCGTCGTAGAAGCCTGATTCCCAGGCCTGGTCGGCGAGTCCGTGAGAGCGTGCGGCGAACCGGTCCTGACGCTCGCGGGAGATCCCGAAGCGCTCCTGGAGTAGTTCGTTGGCCTCACCGAGGCCGACCGTCCACTCCTTGGGCATGCGCGGGTTGACCAGACGCCAACCGAGCGTGGTCGACACCGCGGTGACGTCGCCGACCGGGAACGGCCTCGCCGATTTGGGCAGCACCCACGGCGCCCGCGTCATCGACTCCACACCACCGGTCAGCACGACCTCGGCGTCGCCGGACTCGATCGTCCGGCTGGCCGTCATCGCCGCGTCGAGGCCGGAGCCGCACAGTCTGTTGACCGTGGTGCCCGGGACACTGACCGGCAGTCCGGCGAGCAGCGCGGCCATGCGGCCGACGTTGCGGTTCTCCTCTCCGGCTCCGTTGGCGTTGCCCCAGACCACGTCGTCGATCGCGGCCCGGTCGAACCCGGGCACCTTGGCGAGCGTCGAGGTGATCGCGGCCGCGGCCAGGTCGTCAGGGCGGACGCCGGCCAGCGCGCCGTTGAAGCGACCGAACGGCGTCCGTGTCGCGGCGTACAGGAATGAACTCATGCCAACGACGCTAATCCCTGAGCGCGATATCCTGAAGTACTCATATCCAAGGCTATTGATATGGACCAGATATGGATCTGCGTCATCTCAGGTACTTCGTGGCGGTGGCGGAGGAACGCCACTTCGGTCGGGCCGCCGAGCGGCTTCACATGGCCCAGCCGCCGCTCTCCCAGCAGATCCGCCAACTCGAGGCGGAACTCGGTGTCGAACTGCTGTACCGCACGACACGTCGCGTCGACCTCACGGAGGCCGGTCGGGTCTACCTGGATCTGGCGCGCGGGATCCTCGCCGACGTCGAGAAGGCAGCCCACCACGCCCGCCTCATCGCCTCCGGCTCTGTGGGCCACCTCGCGCTCGGATGTGTGGGATCGGCGACGTACAGCCTCCTGCCGACGCTCTCCCGCCGGCTTTCGGTCGAACTCCCGGGGGTCGACTTCTCCTTCCGGGGTGACATGCTGGGCCCCGACCAGGTCGAGGCACTGCGCAAGGGAACGATCGACGTCGCGTTGTTGCGTCCCCCGGTGGCCGATCGCTCCATCATCGTGCACACACTGCGTCGGGACCGGCTGGTCGTCGCCCTGCCGGTGAACCACCGCCTCGCCCAGCGCAGACGCCTGCGTGCCGAGGACCTCGCCAGCGAGGATCTCATCGTGCACTCCGCCGACCGCCGGTCGGTGATGTACGACATCGTCCTGGGCCTGCTCCGCGACGCGGGCGTCGAGCCACGCATCCGCCATGAGGTCGGCGAGACCTCGACTCTGGTCACTCTGGTGGCCGGGGGTCTCGGTGTGGCGGTCGTGCCCGAACCCGTCACTGCGCTGGAACTCCACGGCGTCGCCTACCGGCCACTCACCGGGGCCGACGCGCACGTGGAACTCGCCGTCGCCCACCGCGCCGACCGTTCCGAGCCCCACCTGGCCCGTACCGTGGAGATCGTCCGGGCGACGGTCTGAGGGATCCCCGGACCGCCCCCACCGGAGGGAGGCCGCCCACGCGGGCACGGAAGGGTCACCGGCCGGTCGGTGCGTGAGCCACACCGGACACCGCGGCTTCGATCGCACCGCGGACACTGGCGTCGTTCTCCGTGAATGCCGCCGGGACGACCGGCGGCGAGTGCCTGTGCCTCGCCACCAACCAAGGCTCGCCTGGTCAGGGCCGCCCCCGCCCCGGATGGTCGGCTCCCCGCCGACTCCACTGGGTTCCCAGGCCTGGTTCCGAGGGGCTGGGCGTCGCCAGCAGTTCTTTGGGGTGCCCGCTGGCGGGGTACGATGTGGTCGCCATGTGAACAACTGGAACACATCACGTCAAGGGGCGCCGGAGTGGACATCCAAGCTGTAGACCGCGTGGGCATGATCCTCGCACTGTTCGGTCCGCATCGTGAATCGGTGACTTCGACCGAAGCCGCCGACCTCATCGGACTCAATCGCACGACGACCTACCGCTATCTGACGTCCCTGGTCAACGCCAACGTGCTCGACCTCCGCGATGACCGCACGTATGTTCCGGGGCCGGCGCTCGTGCAACTCGGCGCCTTCGCTCTCGGCCGACGCGACATCCTGCGCCTGGCCGTGGACCCCATGCAGACCCTGGCTCGCGACACCGAGATCACGGCGGTCCTGTCGCTCTGGGGCTCTTCGTCACCGGTCGTGGCTCACGTCGAGGAACCTCCGCGCCGCGAGATCGTCGTCTCCGTGCGGGTGGGCATGCAGCTGTCGACCGCCGCCGCGCAGACCGGCATCTTCCACACCTTCATGGCCGACTCCCCCAGCGTGGCGCGGGCCTCGCGGCAGCTCCCGTCCGGGGAGCGTGAGCGGATCGAGCGCCTGGTGCGCGAGACCTCCGAGCGTGGTTACGCCGCGCAGGTCAGCACCCGGGGCATTGCCGTGCTCGCCACTCCCGTGTGGGACGAGCACGGCCTCGCGGCCTCCCTCGCGCTCCTGAGCACCCGCGACGTGCTCGACGTACACGCCGAGAGCGTCGAACTCGCGGCGCTCCGGAACGCCGCGACCACGATCTCCCAGTCGCTCGGTGCCGAGGACTGACCCGTCAGGTGCGTTCCGCCAACGACTCCCCCTGACCCGGGCCCCTCGGCGCGTGACCGATGCGTTCGACGTTCCCGAGCCGTCCGTAGGTCGGACCAGCCAGGCGCGACGCCGGATCGATCATCGCGGTGTCGATCTTGAGGCCGTCCAACGCCGACGAGAGCACATGGAACCGCACGACCTCACCCACTGTGAACTGCGCGCCGGCCCGACCGAACTCCACCACGCGCGCGAGCCGACACTCCAGACTCACCCGAGCCGTGGCCAGCCGGGGCACGCTCACCACGTCGCTCGGCTCGGTCCCGAGTCCGAGGATCTCGGCTTCGTCGACGCCGGGGGGATGTACCTCCCCCGACTCGTGGACGTCCCTCCAGTGCTCCCAACCAGGGATGTTCACGACGTACTCGCCCCGCTCGGCGATGTTGCGGGCCGTGTCCTTGAACTCACCCTCACGCCGACCGATGTTGATTCCGACCATGGGCGGATCGTTGGACACCATCGTGAAGGCGCTGAACGGCGCCAGATTCGCCGCACCGTCACGACTCACGGAAGTCACCCACGCGATGGGGCGGGGAACGACGCAGCCCGTGAGCAGCCGGTAGTTCTCCTGCGCGCTCAGCCCCGAGGGGTCGATCACGGTCATGTCATCAGGCATGGTCGGCGGCTTCCTGACGGACGGCGGCACGGTCGAAGTCGTTGATGTCCTGGATCAACGAGTCGTCGTACAGGTCGGCGGGGTCCACCGGCTCGGTGAGCTCGCCCGCGTCGAGCAGGAAGTCCACGTTGGCCTGTAGCGCCTGCTGATCGATGGCGCCGTACGGGTCGTCCTCGGCACCGAGGTTGGCCAGTCGCGCTTCGAGGACGGAGACCGACGACGCGACGGCGACGTCGTCCTCGAGGCCCGAGGGGCGCGCCTCGGGGTGGGCGTCGAAGAGCAGCTCGATGGCGGCTTCGGGGTTCGCCTCGCTGAAGACCACGCCCTTGGCGATCGCGCGTCCGAGCTTGACGTAGAGCTCGCGGTCCTCCTCCAGGTCACTGGTCCGGGCCGCGAGTCCGCCGCTCGTGAGCTCGTCGGTACCCGGGACCTCGATCTCGCGCAGCTCGATCCCCTGGTTCTCGAGGACCTGGAACGACGTGTCCAGCAAGGCGAGCGCGTCGACCTGGCCGTTCTCCACGGCAGTGGCCTGCTGGCCTCCCGTCCCGATCGCGACGAAGGTCACCGAGTCCTCCGGTACCCCCGCCTCACGCAGACCGACCTGGGCCTGCGTGACCGAGGCGCTCGCGAGGCTGATCGCGCCCACCGTCTTGCCCTCGAGGTCCTCGATCGACGTGATGTCGCTGTCCGCGGGGACTCTCAGACCATAGATGTTGTCCTTGTAGTAGGACATGAAGTAGGTCAGATCGAGGTTCTTGCCGGGCTCACGGCCCAGGATCACCGGTTCGGGGCTGACGGCCCCGGTCGCCACCTGCCCGGTCGCGATCTGCTGGACCTGGGTCGTCGCGGAGTCGGCCAGGATGATCTCGACGTCCAGGCCCTCGTCCTCGAAGTAGCCCATCTCCTGGGACACCGCGATCGAGGCGATTCCCGCGTTCCAGGTCGGGGTCGCGAGCGTCATGGAGACCTGCTGGTCGCCACCGTCGCCGCTCGACCCGCCACAGGCCGCGAGCAGGGAGGTGATCATCAGTACGGCGCCGCCCTGCAGCACCTTGCGAGACACATGTGTCATGGGCATGGGTTGTCCTTCGGTTTGAGGGGAGTCAGTTGGCAACGGAGCGGGCGCGGTTCTCTTCGGACCAGAAGGCGAGTCGCCGCCCGCCGAGGACGACCGCGTAGTGCAGCACGAGACCGATGGTCGAAAGCACGACGAGAGCCGCGAACATGGTGGCCACGTCCAGCGAGGTGTTGCTGGCGATGATCAGGTAGCCGAGCCCGGCCTGCGAACCCACGAACTCCGCGACGATGGCACCGATGACCGAGAGCACGACCGCCACGTCCAGACCAGCGACGATGCTGGGGATGGCCGTCGGCAGACGCAACCGCGTGAGAACCTGCAGACGCGTCGCTCCGAAGGAACGCATCATGTTCACCTGGTCGCTGCTGGTGGAGTTGAAGCCGAGCGTGGCGTTGACGAGGATCGGGAAGAACGCGATCAACGCCGTCGTGAGGATCTTCGACTCCATACCGAAGCCGAACCAGACGAGGAACAACGGTGCGAGGGCCACCTTCGGCACGGTTTGCAGCACCACGACGATCGGAAGCACGATCTTCTCGGCCAGACGCGAGGAGCTCACCCACACCGCGACGAGCAGTCCGGAGACGACGGCGATGCCGAATCCGTAGATGATCTCCTGCAGCGTGACCCAGGTGTGCCGCAGGAACGGCCCGTCGGTGAAGCCCTCGACCAGCGCCTGGACGATCCGGGTGGGCGCGGGGAAGAGGATCACCGAGATGTCGAAGGTGCGGACCACCACTTCCCAGACGGTCAGCAGGATGAGCACTGTGGTGCTCGACAGCAACCAGCCTGGAAGGTCGGAGAGCCTGCGACGTGTCTCGGTGTTCCCGGCCTCGCGTTCCACTGTCAGGGTCTGCCTGGACGAGGAGGAGTTGGATGCGGTCATGGGCTGTTCACCACTTCGGCTCTGTCAAGAACGGTTCTGATGCGACGCGTGTAGTCGCCGAACTCGGCAGTGCTCACGACGTCGAGGGTGCGCGGGCGCGGTAGGTCGATGTCGATGACCGCGCCGACGCGGCCCGGACGCGGGGTCATCACCACGACGCGATCGGAGAGGAGCACCGCCTCGGAGATGCTGTGGGTGATGAAGACGACCGTCTTGCGGTCCCGCTCCCAGATCTCCAGCAGGTCCATCGTCAGCTGGTCGCGCGTCATCGCGTCCAGTGCGCCGAACGGTTCGTCCATGAGCAGGATCCTCGGGTCGTGCAGGAGGGCACGGGCGATCCCGACACGTTGTTGCATCCCACCGGACAGCTGGTACGGGTGACTGGTGGCGAAGTCCGACAGTCCGAGCATCTCCAGGAGCTCGCGCGCCCGGCCTTCGTCGCGTTTGCGCTGGGAGCGCCCCTGAAGGATCGAGGGGACGAGCACGTTGTCCAGGACCGTGTTCCAGGGCAGCAGGAGCGGCTGTTGGAACACCATGCCGGTCATCGCCGACTCGTTGCGCGCTTCGGCGCGGTACCTGATGCTGCCCTCGGTCAGCGGTTCCAGGCCCATGATGAGCTTGAGCAGCGTGCTCTTGCCGCATCCGCTCGGTCCGACGATGGAGACGAACTCACCGTCGGCGACGTCGAGGTGGAAGTCGTCGACCGCGACTGTTCCTCCGCGATAGTGCTTGCTGACATGGACGAAGTTCATGACTGGCTCAAGCATGGAGCGACGCCTTTCCCGTGTGGTCCTCGGTTGCCCGCATGCGCCTGAGGGCACTCACGGCGGCCTCGGCGAGCAGTGTCGTGTCGGCGGCACCGACGAAGAAGTCCAACGCCAGTTCGCGGGCGCGCGCGGCGCCATCGGGGCCTCCCGCCGCCCCTGCGGCGATCCCGTGCCTGCGAGCGGCGGTGACGATGGTGAGATCGGCGTCGCCGATGGCACGGCCGGCGTCGAGCCTGAGGTCCGCGGCCCCGAGGAGGAGCCCGGTGATCCCGTCGACCGCGGCGATCTCCTCGACGGACTCCAGCGCGGCCAGTGACTCGATCTGCGCGATGACCTCGACCGGCCGGGACAGGTAGTCGGCTCGCGGGCCCTGCCCCCACGCTCCGGCACGCGACGTCGCACCGGAGCCACGTCGCCCCCCAGGAGCGAATCGCGTCGCGGAGACGACCTCGGCAGCGGCCTCGGGACCGTCCACGTGGGGAACGACGATCCCGTCGGCGCCAGCGTCGAGCACCCGTTGGACGAAGGACGGCCCCTGGTCGGGAACCCGCACGAGCGCGCGCATGCCGTGTGCCTGGCCGACGGCGATGTGCCGGGCGATCGCCGACATGTCCAGCATCGTGTGTTCGGCGTCGACGACGATCACCTCGACACCGGCGTGGGCGAGGATGGCCGTGGACTCCCAGGTGTCGAGCTTGACCCAGGCGGCCCACCGCGTGCCCTCGGATCCGTTCACGCGGCTCATCGGAGTGCCTCCGGCACCGGGTAGTCCCCGGCGTTGAGCACCCAGCCCGGACGGCGCGAGAAGTCCTCGCGCGGCCCGGCGAAGAGGTCGACCATGCGGTTCTCGTCGGCTCCGACCGCCTCGCTCGTGTGCACCAGCGGCGGCGGGATGATGGTCAACGACGGCCCACCGATCTCACGGTGCTGGTCCGAGCGCCACGCGGTGCGGTCGTTGCCCCACGCACGCCGGATGTGATGGACGTACTCACCGGCGTCGACGAAGCTCAACTGCTCGAAGTCGTCGTGGGTGTGGGGGGACAGAGTGCGTGGATCCCGAGGACCGACGCGTGGGTACAGCAGGTTCACCATGGCGTGACGGCTACGGAGGATGCGCCCCAGGCGTCCTTCCTGCGGGGCGATGTCCTCGATGGCGTCGTAGACGCGGATCGCGGCGTCGCCCGAAGGTGCGGGCCAGGGCTCGGCACGGATGCTGAGTCCGAGGCCGTCGGCATAGGCTTCGCCGTTGAGCGCCTGGTCCAGCACGTCCGATGTGGCCACCGTGTGCAGACGCAGCAGCCGCAGCTCCCCCTCGACCTCGTATCGCCAGGGGCCCGGCTGGACCGTGATGACGCTCGTCGGTTCGACGGTGACCGTCTCCCCCGCCGTGCGCACCGTGAGGCGACCCGTGGACGGCAGGACCACCAGCATCGTCTCGTCGACGTCCTCGCGATCGAAGGTGTCTCCGTCGGCGTGTTCGGCGTAGACGACGGCGGCGTTGGCGGCTCGTACCGTCCACAGACGCCCGCCCCGCCCCGTGGTTGCGGTGGGGTCGAGCTCACTGAAGTCGAAGTACTGCGGTTCGTGCGCGGCGTCGGTGTCGAGCCCGCTCGAAGCGGCCAGTTGGCTGCGTGGGTCACTCGCGAGGTAGGCCATCCTTCAGCGCCCCTCGACCGAAGCGGGCCGGTCGTCATCCAGACCGAGCAGGAAGGCGGCGTTGTGCGAGGTGACCTGGCGAAGCTCCTCGACCGTGAGGCCTTGATCGAGCAGGGCCTCACCGACGCGCATGAAGGCGTCGACGGGCATGGGGCGCCCTCGTTGTCCGAGGTCCGAGGAAAGCACCGTGTGGTCGGGGCCGATGGCGCGGATCCACTTGACCAACAGTGCCGGGTCCCACTTGCGAAAGCCCTGGGGGTCGTACATGCCGACCTCGTGCTCGATGTAGCCGCCGAGGTCGGCCAGCTGGCGGCAGCGCTCGACATCGGCGTCGACGATGAAGTTCGGGTGGCTGAGGATCATGCGTCGCACTCCGCGCTCGGCGGCGGCGGCGAAGAGCTGGGCCGACTGGGCCGGTTCCAGATGGCCCGCCGAGAGGAGCACGTCCGCCTCCGCCACCAGGTCGATGACCTCGTGGGCCGCGTCGACGAGACGTCCTTCGGCGTCGACCACGTCGACGATCCGGTTGGGGATGTCGTAGTCGGACTCGGGGAAGCCGTGGTGCTCGTTCTCGCAGTGGCAGCGGCTGGAGAAGGTGGGGAACCACACCGCGCGCCCACCCATCTGTAGCGACATCGCGACCGCGTACGGGTTGAGTCCACCCACCTGGGCGTTGAGAGCGATCCCACCGAAGATCGGCGTCGCGACGTCGTCCAGTTCGCGGTGCATCGCGAGCAGGTCCATGACGGTGTTGTGGTGGTGCGACTTCACCAGGATTCCCCGCATGTTCAGGCGCTCTCCGTCGCGAGCCGCCTCCACGTGATCGAACTCCCGTGAGAAGGGATTCGGTCCCGAGTGGCAATGCAGATCGACGGCTCCGTCGAGTGCCTCCGCGACGGGTGGGAGGGACGTGAGAGTCATAGAGCACACCTCTGAGATCAGGGTCACATGTTCGTATTGAATCATCTATGTTCGGATTGCGACTGTCAAGTGTGGGTGTGAGTTCGCCCCCGCACGGCCCACGAGGCTCGCGCCTTCGCGGGGCACAGCCGCGTTCTCGCAGCGTGTGGCGCCTGCCCTGGCCGGGGGGACACCTCGCGCCGCGATGTCGACGCCCCAGGGGCCGGGTTCCCCGGCTGGCACCACACTTTGTGGACGCGCGTGCTGATTCGGCCCGCGCCCGCCCGTGGCGAGTCGGAGCCACCGGGCGTCGGGAGCGTGGGCGTCGGGACCGTGGGGCGCGGCGCCCGCTTCGCGGCCTTCGCCACCGTGACGAGGCGAGGACGAAGGCCGAGCCCCGCACCCCCGGGCGCCCAGGCGGGCGGGGGCCTTGGTGCGCCCGGCGCTCTCCCCGAGTGGGCCCCGGCGGGGTGCACCGGTCCGAGGAGCGACCCGCACCGCTTGGCGCCGGGGCCGCTACGTCCGAGCTACCTCGAAACGGCGGGGGTCACGGATCCGAGTTCTGTGTCGCCCACACCGTTTGACCAGCGAAGGACTTGTTCCGGATCTCTCCGGAACAAGCCCTTTGCCGTGTCCGACCGCCGCTGGGCGGGTTCACCACCGTGGAGGTTCGGACGCACCAGGGTGGTGATCGCGTGGGGACGTCATGGCCGATCCCGGTCCAGCTGAGCGGTGACCACGAGCCAGCGGGTCACGGTCGTCTCGTCGGGGCTGGTCCGGGCGTAGGCCGCCTCCAGCATCCGCATCCTCTGTTCGTGGGTGAAGACACCGGCGGGACGGGCGAACACCGGGATGGACAACCAGGCCCTGCGCTCCGCCATGGTGGTGTGCTGCTCCTTGACCTCGGCACCCACCAGCGCGAGCCCCGCTTCGGTCAGGTGGCGGGTGACGGTGACCAGGGGCAGCTTCGGGCCGCTGGTCGTCGCCGGTGGCGGGGTGTGGCCGTGGTCCCGGGCAGCGATCACATGGATCAACGAGTCCAGCGACGGTCTGGCGCGATCGTTCGGGTCGGTCAGGCCCGCGAAGCCGCCACCGATGTTGAACACGAACCGGCCACCGGGGCGAAGGACCCGGCGGACCGCCGCGGCCACGGCCGGGACGTCCGTCTTCCAGATGCCCGAGTTGCACACCACGGCGTCGACCCGGTGCGCGGGGACGTGCTCGGTCAGGGCCTCGGCGGGTGCGGTGACCCAGGTCAGGCGTGCGTCGTCCAGGGTGCGCCGGCCGATGCGCTGCATGGCGGCGGCGTTGTCCAGGGAGATGACCCTGGCGTCGCCCGGGACCTGCTCGAGGACCGCCCGGGCGGTCACGCCGGTACCCCCGCACAGGTCCACGACCAGGCGACCGTCGGCGAGGCGGGCACGGCGGGCGAGGTCGCGGCTGGTGTCGCTGTACATGGGCCAGTCCCGCGCGAACGCGGCGTAGGCCTCGGCGGTGGCCTCCTCGTCCCAGCCGGTGAGGGCGTCCGTGGTCATCGCGGGCACCCCGTTCCGCGGTCGGGCGGATCCGAGGGGTACGCGTGCCCGTCCCGGTGGTGGTGAAGTGGCGCGTTGGCCCTCCACGGGCCGAGTCCCGCCAGTAGGCTACGGACCTCTTCACCGCCGTGTGTTCTGGAGCTGATCGTGTCGCTGTTCATCGGTACCCGCCTGTCATCGGGGCATGGGGAGCCTGGCTCCCCGGTTGGTGCGGGGGTGTGCCATGGCGGTCGGTGACGCCCAGATCAGGTCCGTGGTGGCCGACTACCTCAACCGTCACCCGGAGGAGGCGGAGCCACTGGCCGATCCGGTACGCCAGCTGGCCGAGGGGGCTGACTTCGCTTCTCGGCACACCTATCCGATGCACGTCACCGTCGGTGCGCTGCTGGTGCGCGGCGAGGAGGTCCTGCTGGTCGACCACCTCGCGTACGGGATCCTGTTGCAGCCGGGCGGGCACCTGGAGCCGACCGACCTCACGCTGATCGACGCGGCGCTGCGCGAGCTGGTCGAGGAGGCCGACGTCGATCCCGGTCAGATCGTCCCGGCCTCCCACGCCCCCGTCTACGTCGAGTACGGACCGGTTCCGGCCCGCCCGGCGAAGGGCGAGCCCGCGCACTTCCACCTGGACATCGGGTACTCCTTCACCGCACCGGCGCATGTGGACGTGGGCCGTGTCCAGGGCTCGGAGGTCAGGGGCGCCGCCTGGTATCCGCTCACGACGGCGGAGCGACTGGTGGGGCAACGCGTCTCCCAAGCGATCCGGGGCCCGGCCGACGTCGGCTGACCGGGCCGTCAGAGGTCGAACAGGTGTTCCTGGGTGGGCAGGTTGGCTTTGGCCGTGCGCCCGGCGACCTTCACCAGCGCGGCGAGGTCATGGAGGTCGCCCGCGCGGTCGGCGGCGTCGATGAGCCGTACGAACACCTGCGCGGTGACGTCGACATCGGCGTAGGCCCGGTGTCGGTCCGCCGGGCGCGGGATCGAGAAGTGGGCCAGCAGGGTGTCGAGCTTGTAGTTCTCCAGGCCCGGGACGAGGCGCTTGGCCAGCGGAATGGTGTCCAGGTAGTCGATGCGCGCCAGTCTCGGACAGTGCTCGCGCTGATGATGGATGACGTTGGCCTCGGTGGCCGCGTGCTGCGCGACCAGGAGGTACCGGTTGTCCGCGGCGAACCGTCGATCCAACGCGCCCAGCGCCTCGGAGGGGGCGGGGGCCGTTGTGAACTGTTCGGGGCTCAGCCCGCTCTGGGCGGTGTCGGCGGACGTCACCGGCGCGAACTCGGGTGGGCGGATCAGGGACGTGGTCCGGCCCGCCTCGACCCACCCGCCCTCCTGCTCGTAACGTAGCGCGAGCACGGCGACCTCGATGGGCTGGGCCGGATGACCGGCGGGGGTCGTCGTCTCGAAGTCGATGACCCCGAAGGTCGTCGCCAGAAAGGCGGGGTCGCTTGTCAGGGAGCCCATGCGGTTCACCCTCCTGTCGCAGGTGTTCTGGTTCCGTGGCGTCGCCGGTCCCGGGCGGTCATGAGGCGGACCCGGCCGATCGTCTCGGCTTCGCCCCGCTGGTGTCCCCGAACACGCTGCCCGTGCCGTGGGCTCCGGTGGGGGCGAGATGACCGTCCACGACGGTGAGCACCCGCATACCGGCGGCGCGGGCGGAGGCGATGCCCTCGGGAGCGTCGTCGACGGCCAGGCAGGCGCTTGCGTGGACGCCGAGTCGGTGGGCGGCGGCCAGGTACAGGTCGGGGGCGGGTTTGCCGTGCGGGGCGTCCTCACGTGTGACGACGGTCGCGAACTCCTGCCCCAGGCCCAGGGTCCCGAGACCGGGCCCGACCAGGAGGCGGCTGGCCCCGGAGGCCACGGCGCAGGGCAGGCGGGCGCGGCGCGCGGCGCGCAGCAGGCCCAGCACGCAACCGAAGGGCGTGATGGTGTGCACGTGGGCCAGCAGGTGGGAGCGGCTGCGCTGGATGATCTCCTCGTGCGGCAGGCGCCCCCCGCCCGGGAGCGCCGCCAACAGGTCGTGGATGGACAGGCCCACGTGGCGGCGGTACCAGTGCGGGTCCAGGTCCACACCGTGCGGGCGCAGGGCCGCCCGCAGTGCCCGCTCGTGGCCGGGTGTGGTGTCGGCGATGGTGCCGTCGAAGTCCAGGATCAGCGCTTCGACGCCGTCGGGGATCGCGGAGGCGCAGCCCGGCGCAACGGGTCCCGGGCAGGTCCAGGGGTGCGGCGCCGCGTTCACGCCGGTACCGGTTCCGCGCCCTGCCCGCAGCACAGGCACGGGGCGTGTGGGTCCTGCCACGGCTCCCGCACACATCCGAGGTCGGCCCCGGCGTCGAGGATCCACGACCGGATCAGCTCGGCCGCCTCGAACTCGTCGACCTGGCGCCGGTCCACGACCCGGTAGCGCGCCGGGTCGGTGGCTGCGAGCCGCTCGTAGAGCTCGCACGCGGCCACCAGGAACGTGGACTGCTCAGGGGTGAGGATGCGCCGGTCGCGCCGTTGGGCGCGCTCGACGGCCTGTGTGGCGTCATCGGTGACCAGGACCGTCAGGTCCGGCAGACAACGGTAGGAGGCCGCCAGGTCGAGCAGCGCCCTGGCCGTGTCCAGGGCGGCCTCCGGGTCGTTGGGACACAGCAGCAGGGCCTGGTAGACGGCCGTGGTGTCGACGCTGCGGCCCTCCACGACGGACCGCCCCGCGGCCAGGTCGGGCAGGACGGTGTCCAGGTCATGGCGTTTCATGGCCAGCAGGAGCAGGGCCTCGGCCATCGGGGTGCCCCCGCGCAGGAACGGATCCCTGCCGCTGGCCTCGCGAAGCGCGTCCAGCAGGTCCTCGCCCAGGCCGTGGCGGCCGTGTACGCGTTCGGAGAACTCGTCGAGCATCAACGGCGGTTCGCGGAGGGTTTCGACGGCGCGGTTGGTCAGGTAGGTCTTGCCGACGCCGTTGACGCCCTCGGCGGAGATCAGCGGACCGCGGGTGCAGGCGGGGTGGACTGCTGTGTTTCGCATACGGCTGGGTTCCGTTCCAGAGGTGGTCGGCGGGGACGGGTCGTGCTTCACCCGGTCCACGCGGCGGCCTCGCGGGCGATGACGTCGGCGCGGTGGTCCAGCACCGGTTCGGTGTCGGACTCGGTCACGATCACGGCGAGCGTGTGGTCGAGGATCTCGGCGGCGCCCCGGCACGGCGCGCCGGGTTGGTCGGTGAACATGGGTCTGGTGTCACAGGGCACGAGCCGGAAGCTGCCGGTGGAGTTGGGCACGCCCCGCTCGGCCAGGTGCTCGGCGAAGGCCCGGGGGCGGGGCAGGTCCAGGCGCAGGAGCGGGGCGTAGGCGTTCCACTCCTCGCCGGGCGACGGGACCAGGGGACGCAGTCCGGGTGTCCCCTCCAGGGCGTGCAACAGGCGCTGGGTCTGCGCGCGGCGACGCTCCACCAGTGCGTCCAGGAGGTGGAGGTTGGCGCGGGCAATCGCCGCCAGTGGAGCGGCCAGGCGGGTGTTGGTCGCCAGACGGCTCTGCGGCGCCTGGCCCTTCGGAGGCGGCTGCCAGTGGCTGCGCGACGCGCGCGCGTGCTCGGAGATCCCGGGGTCCCGGGTGACCAGGAAGCCGCCCTCACCGCTCCACACGACCTTGCCGTCCTTCATGCTGAAACAGCCCACCGTGCCGACCGTGCCCGCACACCGGTGGTCGCGGACGGTGCCGATGGCCTGGGCGGCGTCCTCGATGACGGCGAGCCCGTGCGCGGAGGCGAAGGCGGTCAGGGCCGCCGGATCACCCATCCGGCCCCACAGGTGCACGGGCAGGACGGCCCGGGTACGCGGGGTGACCTTGCGGGCCGCGTCGTCGTAGTCCAGGTCGAGGTCGGCCACGTCGCTGTCGACGAACACCGGACGCGCCCCGAGCGCGGCCAGGGGGGCCACGGTCATGACCACGCTCAGCGCGGGCACCAGGACCTCGTCCCCCGGTCCCACGCCGAGGGCCGACAGCCCGGCGTGCAGGGCCGCGGTGCCGGAGGAGACCGCCACCACGTGCTCGGCACCGAGGGCTGAGGCGAGTTCGCGTTCCAGCTCCGTCACCGTGCTCCCGCCGCTGGGGTCGGGCATCTGTTCCAGGACGGGGCCGAGGTGTGTGGCGATCAGCCGTGCGCGGTCGGGCACGGTCGGGAGCCCGGTCATGGCGCCTCCGTGCTCAGTATCCGCGGCATGTCCAGCACCAGGGGCCACATGTTCACGCAGTCCCTGCTGAACTGGTCGCAGTCGTTGCACTTGGGCCGTTCGGCGAAGAGGGTGCGTGCGTCGGCGCCACGGATGGAGCGCCGCCGCTCGGGGGGTGTGGCGGCGATGCGCCGGTCGGAGGGGCAGTCCCACACCGACCCGTCGGGCTGGACGAAGAACAGCCGCGCTCCCCCGAAGCAGCCCGCCACCCGCCCGCTGTCGTGGGTGGAGATCGCCTCCAGGAACCGCCGCGCGTACGAGGGGTCGGGCAGGGTCAGGCCGGACGGGTCGGCGTAGAGGTCATCGAGCTGATCGGCCACGTCCGCCACGTCCGACGGGCGGTGGGCGTGCTTCTCGAAGAGGGCGTGGTCGGGTGCCAGGGAGATCGGTTGGGGAACGTAGTAGTCCACGCCCAGGTCCGCGGCCAGGCGGGCCACGTCGCCGATCTCCTGGGGGCGGGAGCGCATGACCACGGTGTAGATCCCCACCCTCGGGGCGGCCCGGCCCTCCCGTGCCGCCAGCAGGGCCCGGATGCCCTGGAGGACCTGGTCGTAGCCGAACCGGCCCGAGCGTGAGGGCCGCAGCAGGTCGTTGGTCGGGGCGTCGGCGCTGTCGAGGGAGACCGACACGCCGTCCACGCCGAGGGCGACGAGGCCCTCGACGATGTGGGGCCGGGTGAGCGGTATGGCGTTGGTGGCGATCACCACCTGGCAGCCCGCCTGCTTGATGAGCCCGATCACCTCCAGGGCGCCGGGCCAGTCCAGGGGTTCGCCCCCGGCGATGACCACCCGTTCGACCGGTGAGTCGGCCAGGGTACGGGCGAAGGCGGTCAGTTCCCGGCCGGACAGGTCGTTGCGCGACAGGTGCGACAGGACTCCGAGCTGGTCGGGTGGAGCGTCCTTGTGCTCCTCGATGGTCCCGAAGTAACAGTGGGGGCAGGCGAAGGCGCACGGGCTGCGCAGGCCCCACAGCAGGGTGACGTCACGCGACATGGGCGACCTCCCGCGTCCGGATCAGGTCCCGCACGCTCTGTTCGACGGCCTCGGCGCTTTCCTGCGGGGACAACCCGGTGGTGTCCACGACGGTGTAGCGGTCGGGCTCCCCTGCCGCGAGCACACGGTAGAGCTCCTCGGCCCGATGGATCACGTCCAGGTCCCGGGGCTCGAGCGTGCGGCCGACGCGCGCGGCGAACCGGTCCGTGCAGACCGCCCGGTCGCCGGTGAGCCACACCGTGGCGTCCGGGAGCCGGGACCAGGCGCGCGCCGTGGCCAGCACGTACCGGGCCAACCGGGCGGGGTCCTCCTCGCCGTAGTGGGCGGCCAGGATCGCCGCCTGGCACACCGCGACCGAGTCCGGGCCCCGGTCCTCGAGGATCACGTCCACCCCGGGCAGGTGCCGGTCGGCGAGCCGTTCGGTCTCGCGGACCTTGAGGGCGAGCAGGGCGAGGGTCTCGGCGACCGGGTGGCCCGTGCGCAGGTACACGTCCCCCTCGGCCGCCAGTGCGGCGGTGACCCGGCCGGGCAGGGTCTCCTCGGACCGGTCGGTGAGTTCGTCGAGCAGTAGGCACCGTTCACCCAGCGTGGTGGCCAGGGACCGGGCCACGGTGGTCTTGCCGACGCCGTTGACGCCCTCGATGCTGACCCACAACGGGCGCGGGTGCGCGGGTTCGGCGCGGATGACAGGAGCGGTCATGGCTTCCTTCGGCGGGTAGGGGGCGGGCCGCTGGCCGCCGGGTCCGTGCGGGGGTTCAGCCCTCATTGATGCCGCCCTCCCAGGGAAAGACCACCCACCCGCGGGTGTTCTCCCCGATGTAGGTGATGGTCGCCTCGGCGGGTGCGGAGCCGGCCCAGTTGTCGTTGTTGACCGCGCACACCGCCGTGCGCACCCGGGCGGCACCCGCCTGGGAAACCAGGCGCACCGTCGCCGCCAGGGTGTGACCGGTGCCCGCGACGTCGTCGACGATCAGTACGTCCTGGCCGGTCAGGTCGCCCAGCGACCCCGGGTTGACCGCCACCGGCTCGGGGGTCTTGGCGGCGTGCCGGCTGTCGTCTGCGGTGTGGGTGACCTCGACCGTGCGCACGTCGCGCAACCGGAGGCGGTGGGAGAGCCACACCGCGGGGGTGGCTCCGCCGCGCAGTACGGCCACCACGACCTGGGGGGCGCCGTCCACCCGGACCTGCTCGGCGACGTGGTCGACCATCTCCCCGATCCGGTGCCACGTCAGGTGCACGACCGCCCGGTCCTGATCGGTGCGGGTCGGGGTGCTGTGCTGGCTCATGCGGCTCCCCGGGGGGCGGCGGTCAGGGTGAGGAAGCGCTGGGCCAGCGCCGGATCGCCGTCCAGGCGCCCCCGGTGTTCCAGCGTGGTGGTGCGGGCCGCTTCCATACGTACGCCCCGCATGCTCATGCACAGGTGGGTGCCGTGGACGGCGACCGCCACGTCCGGGGTTCCCACGGCGGCGGCGACCCTGTCGGCGACCTGCCGGGTGAACCGCTCCTGGACGTGCAGACGCGCCGCGCACTCGCGGGCGATGCGCCCGAACTTGGACAGACCCAGTACCTGGTCACCGGGCAGGTATCCGGTGGCCACCTCCAGGCGCATCGGGAGCATGTGGTGTTCGCACAGCGACCACACGCTCATTCCCGAGACCACGACCAGTTGGCCGCTCACCTGGGACTCGGCGAAGCTGGTCTCCATGTTGGCGGCATCCGGTGAGAGGAAGTCGCGGTACCAGGTCGCGACCCGGCCCGGAGTGTCGGCCAGGCCCTCCCTGCCGGGGTCCTCACCGAGCGCCGACAGGAGCTGGCCGACCAGGTCGGTGATGCGGTCGACGTCAACAGGCGGCGACGTTCGGGAGTCGGCTTCGGGCAGCGGGGGTGGGCTCTGTTCGGGGGGCGAGCTGAGGGTGTGCGTCACAGGGGCCTCGCTTCCAAGGGGTCCGGGCAGAACGGAGTGGGCGGGGTCAGCGGCCCCGGGTCTGGGCGAACGCCATGACGTGCAGGCGCTGGGCCAGGTGCCATCGGCGCGCCGCGACGGAGTCGGCGAGAACGCGCGTGGTCGCGATCAGCTCCTCCGGAGTGGCGCCCTCAGGCATCACCCAGATCGGGGCCAGGCCGTACCGTCCGGTGAGGGCGTCGATCTCGTCCAGGTCCGCCTCGGTGCGGGCGACGAACTTGAACACCGCTCTGCCGCTGGCCGCGAAGGCCCGCAGGGTCTCGGGGACGAGACGTCGGTCCTCGGCGACGCCGGAGTTGGCGAGCTTGGGGCTGACGTTGAACCGCACGCCCTCAACCAGCAGTTCCGGGTCGGGGGTGATGGTGCCGTTCGTCTCGAACTCCACGCGGTTGCCTCGGGCCAACAGGCCCCGCACCAGCGGGACCAGGGGCCGTTGTTGGATCAGGGGCTCGCCGCCGGTGATGACGACCAGTTCCACCCGCGAACCGTGCGCCCACGCCAACAGCTCCTGAACCGTCTGCCGCGAGGACTCCGCGCGCAGGTCGAACCGGGAGGTGTCCCAGGTGTAGGGGGTGTCGCACCAGGTGCAGGTGAGGTTGCACCGCGACAGTCGGATGAACAGGGCCGGAACTCCGCAGCTCGGGCCCTCCCCCTGGAAGGTGGGCCGCTCGACCCCGAAGCGCTCGGCGACGAGCAGTCCGGGCCCGTCCACGCGTTCGGGGCTCATGTGCGCTCCACGTCGAAGCGCGCCCAGCTGCGCGTGGTCTCCCGGACGCGGACGGCGACCAGTCGGCCGGGCAGCTCCGGTTCGACGTGGTGGATGAACCACCCGGCCAGGTACCCGGCCAGGTTCTCCGAGGTCGGCTCGAAGGGGAGGACGTCGTTCAGGTAGTGGTGGTCGAGCTCGGTGTCCAGATACGCCTTGAACGGCGCGAGGTCTCCGAAGTCGGTGACGAACCCGGGCCCGGTCAGGGCCGGGGCGGTGAGGATGACCTCGACCTGGTAGCTGTGTCCGTGCTGGCGTGAGCACTTGTGGCCGGGCGCGAGGCCCTCAAGGCGGTGCCCCGCCTCGAAGTCGAAGGTCTTGCCGATGGTGTGGGTCCCTGCGGGGGGCGAGACGACGGTCTCGTCTGGCATGGGCGTCCTTGTTCTCTCGTGGGGCCACCACCCCTGGCCGTGGCCGGTCGGGGTCGTGGGCCTCGGGCAAGGTCGTTCGCTGACATCGGGGGCGGAACCGGCGGTGTCCCCTCCGGCCCCGGAGGCGCAGGTCGGAGAGGTGCCCGATTCGTCATTTCGAGTACAACCCCGCGGCCTCCCGAGGACAATGGCGAGAGCCGATCCAGCACCGATTCCACAGCGGAGGCGCCCTGCATGTCCGATCGACTGCGCGACGAGATGCGGCAGGAGCGCCGCGCATCGGGACTGGTCTGGGCTCGGTTCGCACGCGAGGCGGGGTTCAGTGCCACCTATCTGCGCAACATCGAGAACGGAAACAGGGCGTTGACTCCCGAGGTGGCCAGGGCCTACGACGGGGTGCTGAGCACGGGCGGCCGCTTCACCAGGGCCCTGCACGACCCCACCCCCGGCACCTGTGGGCTGGTCTGGGAGCGACCGGAGAGCATGGCGGTACTCACCGGCCTGTTGAAGGGCGGGCACGTGGACCGGCGCGAGCCCCTCACCGTGGCGCAGGCCCTGTCGGTCTCGGCGAGCAGCTGGGCCAGGGCGCTGGAGTCGGCGCCCCGAGAGCCGCTCGACGTCCCCGGCGGTCCGGGGCTCCTGGCACACATCGGAGACCGACTCGACCACCTGCGCCACCTGGACGACAAACTCGGCAGCGGCGACGTGCTGCACCTGGCCCGCGGCGAACTGGCGCTCATCATCAAGCTGATCCGTTCGGGCCGCTACAACGGAGCCACCGTGACCCGCCTGTACGCGATGGCCTCCGAGGCCTCGCGACAGGTGGGATGGGCCGCGTTCGACCAGGGCAAACCGGGCTTGGCGGGCCGGTACTTCGACGGCGCGCTGCGCGCCTCGGCCGAGGCCAACGACCCCGTGGGCGGTGCCTACGCCGCTTCGTTCGCCGCGATCCAGTGCTATTCCACGGGACCGGGCGACCGGGCGGTGAACCTGCTGGAGGTCGCACACGCGCAGGTGCGGGGTAGGGCCACCCCGCGTATGCACGCCATGCTCGCGGCCCGCACCGCCCGCGCGCTGTCCACGACCGGGGCGAAGCGGGAGTGCGCGCGCCAGCTCCACCTGGCGCGTACGGCGTTGGACCAGGGCCGACATGAGGACGATCCCGAGGTCCTGTACTGGGTGGACCACGGCGAGATCGAGATGATCGCGGGGTCGGCCGCCCTGAGTCTGGGCGACCCGGCCGAGGCCCTGCGCCGTTTCGAGGCCGCCATGGCCGCCGCCTACCCCGGGGACACGGAGTTCCCGCGTAGCCACGCGATCTATCTGGTGCGTGCCGCGGAGGCGCATCTGGCCCTGGGGGACCTCGACGCGGCGGTCGCCACCGCACGCCACGCGGCCCGGTGCCTGAGCTCGGTCGACTCGGTTCGATCAGCCTCCGAGCTCAGGGGGCTGCGCGAGAAGCTGCGGGCCCACACCTCGTACACGGCCGTGCGGGAGCTCCTACAGAGCGAGTAGCTCCCGTCGCAGCAGCCGTTGGAGCAGGGGTCGGGCACCGTCCGGATGGTCGGGACCCAGGGTCCGGCGGGACCACGCGGCCGTTTCGTCCGTTGGTCTCTCACCTCCGAAGGGCACGACTCTCAGGATCTCCCAGGGATCCAGGGAACTCGAAACGCTCACGACCTGAACTCCTTGTCGACCCTCGTGGACACGCGCCAGAAGGCGATCATGGCGAACACGAAGGAGAAGGCGAGAAGGCACACCACCGGCGGCACGACCTGACGCAGGTCGCCGCCGCCGACGATGACCTCGCGCAACCCCGTGATGGCCCAGTACACGGGGGTGACCGTGGCCAGGGCCTGCACCCAGGAGGGCATCAGGTCGATCGGGACCAGAGCGCCCCCGACAACGGTCCACAGGAGAGTGACCACCCGGTCGTAGGCGAACGCCTGGCTACGAGAGCGTGCGAGTGCGCACAGCGCCAGGGAGAAGGAGACGACGCACGCCGCGACTCCGACCAGAAGCACGACCAGGGCGACCACGCTCCCCCGCACGTTCAGGCCGAGCAGCAGCCACCCCACCAGGAACAGCACCGAGGACTGCATGAGGACCAGAGTCCCGCCCAGGAGCACCTTTCCGCCGAGGAGATCCCTGGCGGAGAGACCGGAGACCCGCACCCGCTTCCAGGTGTTCAGCTCGAACTCACGGAAGATGGACTCCTTGATGACCCCGCCCATGAAGAAGGAGAACATCAGAGCCATACCGGGAACCGAGAAGTCCGCACCGCTCGCGTCGTCATAGCCGAACTGGGACGTGACGACGGCGTACAGCGGCGCCGTGAAGGACATCAGCAGGCAGGGCGTCAGAAGCAGGGTCACGAACGGCACCGGATCCCGGCGCAACCAGATCAGGTCGTGTCGGAGAACGGACAGTGCGTTGGTCACCGGCCTGGCTCCGTCTTCAGGATGTTGAAGTAGGCGGACTCCAGGTTGGCCCTGGAGATGTCCACGGAGCGCAGTCGATCGCGCTCGACACCCACCAATTCGACGGCCTTGATGATGTCGATGGCGGGATCCGACGTCGGAAGGCGGAGGAGGTCGTCGTCCACCCTCGCCCCGGGCCAACTCATCGTTGGCGGGGATCCGTCGAACTGGAGAACGAGTTCACTTCTGGCATGCCGGGACACCAGGTCTCCCACGCGGCCCTCGTCGAGGAACCTGCCCCCGCAGAGCACGGCGACACGAGCGTCGAGCTCCTCGATCTCTCCGAGGTAGTGGGAGGTGTAGATCACGGTGGCCCCGTCCCGGGCGATCGAGGTCACCAGGCGCAGCAGATCGCGTCGGGTTTCGGGGTCAGCTCCGACGGTGGGTTCGTCGAGCAGGATGATCTCCGGCTTGTGCACGAGTGCGCACCCCGCATGCAACCTGCGTCGCTGTCCTCCCGACAGGTTCCGAACCAGGGTGCGACGAAGCCCGGTGAGGCCGAGAGCCTCCATGACGGCTTCGACCGACGCGCGTAACTCACCACGGCGGACTCCGCCCAGGGTTCCGAAGTACCGAAGGTTCTCAACGACGGTGTGGGTCGGATAGACGGCCGTGTCCTGGGCCGCCAGACCGATCCGACCGCGCACGGCCTTCGGATGCGCCCCCACGTCGACACCGAGGACGCGTACCCGACCGGCGCTGGGCGAGGTGACTCCGGCGATGACGGAGAGCAGGGTCGTCTTCCCGGCTCCGTTGGCACCCAGTATCGCCAGGATCTCACCGCGCCCGACAACGAGGTCGACGCCGCTCAGCACCTGCTGCTCACCGTAGGACTTGGTGAGTCCCTCCACCCGCAGGCTCGGCGTCATACGCCGACCCGTCGGCCCAGCGAGAGCAGCATGTCCGACGAGTTGCGCTCGATCGCCCGAGCGGCCACGGGCTCCAGCATGGGCTTGAGCATCGCCACGCCGATCTCGAACTCGACCTCGAGCGTGGCCTCGGTCACTTCGTCGTCGACCCGGACCACCTGCCAGAATCCCTGGAACACCTCCAGGTCGCCGGATTGCTGGGTGTAGTCGATACGCCAGCGCTCCGGGTAGCGGATCTCCCTCTCGACCCACTTGAGTACGGACCCCTTGATCTGCACCTCCCACTCGGTCACGACCTCGACCTGGCCGTTCTCCAGAGCGGACTCGGACAGCACGCTGGTGCTGATCACCGATTCCATGAACCTCGGGTACGACGCGACGTCACACACCAGGTCCCAGACCTTTTCCGCCGACACCTGCAAACGCTCGGTCACTGTCACAATCGGCATGGACGCTTCCTTTTCATGGAGATCGGCTCACTTGACGGGGAACGAGGGGTCGAGCCGCTCGAGCTGGCGGGTTTCCGGGAGGTCCGGGCGCGGCGGTCGGGCATGCTGCCTAGAGTGGCTTCGTCCAGTCGCTGGGAAGCAGGGGCGGGAGTCCAAGGGAGTCGACGGTTTCGGTCCACCCCCGGACCAACCGGAGCCCTCCGAACATTCCTTGGGGGGAACGGAGCTCGGGCAGGTTCTCGTCCACGCCGAGCCCCCTCTGCACCAGACCGGCCCACTCCTCGAGTCGAGCCAGCCAGGAATCGGCCCCTGAGGGGTCGCTGGCGAGTTCGTTCGCCTCGTGGACGAGTGCGAACCCCTGGACGCGGAGCGGTTCCGGCGCACAACTGATCTGGTCGAGGGCCCCGCCGTTCTCCTGCCAGAAGGGCTCACCCCCGAACTCGAGCCCGCTCACCTGGAGACTCGCCAGAACCAGCTGCCGGGTCTGCGCCGCCACCATCCGCCACTGGCCAGCGCGTACTCCACCGGCGATGTCCTCCAGGGATCCCTGAATGATCACCAGTGTGATCACCGCACCGTGACTGGTTCGGCAGACGTGGGACCGCAGCCCACTCGTACTTCGAACACTCATATGACTCCTGTTCGGAAAAGTAGGCCATGGCATGACAGCCGGGCGGAGGAGAACCCCGCCCAGGCCAAGGGGGACTGCCTCCTCCGGGCCGGTGACCCTCAGGCGCTTCGCGCCGACGGCAACGGGACCGCGAAGGAGTCAGGCAAGCTCTCTTTCCACTCTCGCGGCCGCGATGTCCAGCCTCCGCCCCAGGAACTCCAGTTCGTCGGCGTCGATGAAGGCGGACGGCGTCAATCGCAGCACGGTCGGAGTGGTGAGACACATCGTCAGCAGCACACCCTCGGTCAGGGATTCCCGCATCAGTTCGGCCGTGACATCCGCCTTTCGGCAGTGCAGGCCCAGCATGAGGCCGCGCCCGGTCACGGCGGAGAACAACGTGGGCCAATGGGAGACGAGCCGGTCCAGGATCTCCCTCAGCGACTCACCCGCACGCCTGACCTTTGTCGGGACGTCCAGCTCGGCGATGACCTCCAGCGCACCGAGAACGGCGGCCGACGCCAGGGGGTTTCCGCCGAACGTGGAGGTGTGCAGCAGTGGATCGAGGTCGTACGGACGGAACGCGTCCTCGGTGGCGATCACCGCCGAAGCCGGCATGACACCGCCTCCCAGCGCCTTCCCGCTGAGCAGGATGTCGGGGAGCACGCCGAGACCCTCATGAGCCCACAACGTTCCGCACCGCCCGAGACCGGACTGGATCTCGTCGAAGACCAGCAGGCTGCCCGATCGAGTGCACGCCTCCCGCAGGACCGCCGCGTACTCCCGTTCGAGCGGATACATGCCGCCCTCGCCCTGTACGGGTTCGGCGAACACGGCGGCCGGCCGGTGGCGTTCGATCAGATCGGCGGCCACGGCGGCGTCGTCGCGTGGAAGCCTCACCACCTCCGGCAACAACGGGCCGATTCCCTGTCGGAACGCGCGTGCGTCGGTGAGACTCAGCGCGCCGGTGCTCTTGCCGTGGAAGGAGCCGGAGAGGTGCGCCAGGGGTGTCCGCCCGGTGCGGGCTCTGGCGAGTTTCAGCGCGGCCTCCACTGCTTCGGACCCGGAGTTCAGAAGAAGCACCTTGGACAGGCCCGGTGGTGCCGCCCCCGCCAGCGCGGCCGCCGCACGGGCGTTGACCGGGTTGGGAAGGGTCCTGCTGGCACCGGCCATGAGGTCCAGCTGCCGGGCGACCGCGCCGACCGGCCCGGGGTGCCCGTGGCCGAGGAGGAACACCCCGAAGGAACCGACGTCGAGATAGCGGCTGCCGTCCCGGCTCGTTATCCACTGCCCCTTCCCCGAGACCTCCGGGTCGACGGCCCCCATGATGTTGTGGAGGAACGACCGACCGGAGGACTGGTGGGTACGGATGAGATCGACGGGTTCGAGCATGTCAGTGGTCTCCAACCGGCTTCTCGTCCAGCTCGAAACCAAACGGAAAACCGAGGGCCCAACGCCCCAGGAGCTGTCGTGTGGCGAACCGGGTGGGCGGGTGGTAGCGGGCCGCCTGGGCGTCTCGCAGGAGCCGCGCCACCTTGCCGTTCGCCGAGTACGACCCCACGCCGACGAGTTCGGCCGCCATCGCCACGGCGGTGGTCGCCAGCTGGGCCGTCTGCTGCTTGAGGGCCAGCGCCGAGGGGATCAGGGCACGCGGATCGGTGCCCTTCTCGCCCAGTTGACGCGCGAGTCCCGCACAGGCCCATTCCATCGGCAGCACCAGGGACATGATGTCGCCGAGTGCTCCCTGGAAGGAGGGGAGCTGCGCCCGTGACGCGTTCAGGTGCGTGATCCGGGACTTCTGGAGAGCGGCGCGGGACTCGTCGACGGCCGCCGAGATGACACCCAGGTAGGACGCGGTCGAGGCGACACAGAACCAGGCGATGCCGGCGGCGAAGACCTCGTCGCTCTGGGATCCTGGCTCCGTCCGATGGAAGACCAGGTCATCGGAGAACCTGCATTGTTCGAACCGCACGGAGTCCGACTCCGTCGCTCTCATCCCGAGGGTGTTCCAGGTGCGTTCCGTCCGGATTCCGGGACTCCTGGTCGCGAGCAGAGCGACCATCAGGGCGTCCTCCCCGTCCTGCTCGTCCATCATCTGCAGACAGAGCAGGTCACTGCGCTCCGCCAGCGAGCAGGGCACCTTGAGTCCGTCGAGGATCCAGTCCTCACCGGATCTACGGGCGACGCAGTTCGACCGCGTGAGCGCTCCGGCGAGTCCGGGCTCCGCGAACGCGTTGCTCACGATCCGCTGCTGACTGGCGATCGCCTCCAACAGCATCCACGCCTCGTCGTGGTTGCGGTTCCAGTGCTCGACGACGACCCCGACCGAGAAGAGGTGCATGCTCGTGGCGATCGCCAGCGCGGGATCAGCCGCCCCGATCCGACGCTGTACCGCGCAGCACTCCTCGACTGTCGCTCCCTGCCCCTCGAAGTCCCGAGGGACGGGCAGGCCGAAGTATGCGGCCTCACGCAGGACATCGATGCTGCGATCCGCCAGTCTGCCGGACCTGTCGTTCTCCTCGGCGTGGGTGGCGAGTTCGTCGATGCTGCCCTGCGAGATCAGATGCGACGTGTCCGACCAGGCAGAAACCCTCGCGGCTTCGAAGGCGTACGCGTCCGTCATACCTGCTCCTTGACCGTCCAGGGCTGTGGGCTTCGCATCGCCAGGCCGGGCAACCGCTCGGCCCAGCTCCGCACGATGGCGGGCAGGGCGGCTTCAATGGGATCGACGTACCAGTTCACGCCGATCGGATCGACCCGGGAGAGGTAGGGAATGAACTCGCTGAGCAGGTCGATGGTGTGCAGTTGGAGATCGGAGAGGTGGGGCCTGGCGAAGGGAAAGTAGAAACGGTTCCACTGGTCAGGTGTGATGAAGGTGGGCGCCTCCAGTTCACCCGCTCCGCGCTCGACTCTCCATTCGTTCAGCGAGGCGAAGGCGAGATCCCAGATCTCCCCCGCGGGTGCCGCGTGTTCCGCGCGGCCCAGAACTACGGGACGTGCGGCGGGCCCCCCGTCGGCGATCGCCAGCACACACTTGGCGACGTCGCAGGTGGTGACGGCCTCGAAGCCGGCGTCCGGCTCTCCCACGAGCACGGGGAGGGCTCCGGTCACCGATGCCTGGAGCAGGGAGTAGAGCCCGCTCCGTCTCCTGACCACTCCGTCCGAACGGCGTCCAAGGATCAGTGGGGGGCGGACGATGCTCGCCGAGTAGCGTTCCCGTGCTTCTCGCTCCGCCGCGGCCTTCGACCATTCGTACGTGTTGCGGTAGTCATGGAGGGAGTCGGAACGTGTGTCCCCTCGCAGGCCGATCGAATACGCGGTGGAGATGTGGATGACGTGCGTCCCCCGGCCCACCAGCGGAGCCAGCGCCGCGACGGGTGCCAGGTTGCCACTGACCGCCTCGTCCTGGGGAAGGTTCCAACGCGGCCGGGCGGCGGCGTGCACGATGACCTGCCACTGCCTGTCCAGTCCCGCGGGCGGTGGCTCCTTGCCCATGCGCCAGGCGGTACTGGTGTCACTCCCCCGCGCCGAACAGCCGACGACGTCCCAACCCGCCGCGCGTGCCTGTTGTACCAGTTCCCAGCCGACCACTCCGGTGGCACCGGTGACCAACATGCTGCGCCGCACGTTCATTCGTCCTCCTCATTCCGGTTGACCTGGGAGCTGTCCCGCCTGCTGTACGCCGAGCCAGAGCATGTCCTCACTGAAGAGCGCCTCGACGTCCGGATCCCACGTCTCAGAGAGGCGATAGGTCCAGGTGCCGGGCTCACCGACGCTGCTTCCCGCTGAGATCGCCGCCGCCCGCAGCCCCCACCGGGAGACCAGGTGTTCCTCCCCGAACGACTCCCAGGTGGTGCCGACCGCCGGTTGCAGGCTCAGGCGCCAGGAGCTCGTGTCGACACCGCCCAGATAGGAGTGGAGCAGTTCCTCCGTGCTCTCGACGTAGCGCGGCACGTCGACTTCGGAGAGCGGAGGACTCAGCGCCTGTTCGTAGGCCGAGAGCGCCTTCGAGTCCCCCAGGCGTTCCAGCTTCTCCCCCAGCCACTTCCATTTGAAGTACGGTTCTCCCTGCGCGACCGCGTGGCGTTCGAGCGCCGCCATGAGCGCGTCGCCCGCCCGGATTCCGGCCACGAGGGGCTTGTGGGGCAGCAGGGCCCTCGCCGCCGCCCGCATGCGGTACGCGTCCACCGCGTGCCAGTCACTCATCCACCCGTGGACTTCGGTCTTCAGGCGCTGCTGCCAGGCGGTCCACCGGTCTGTGCCGAAGAGCGGAAGGCCCAGCCCGTACCTGGTGATGGCGTCGATCGCCTTGCGTTTGGCCCAGATGTCCCCCGGCTTCACCTCCCGCGGGGGCCACGTGTCCGAACCGAGTTCGCGGTGGCTGTCCAGGAGTTGTCGGGCGCCGCAGAGAACCGCGTCGACACGTGCGCCGTTCGGATACGACATCAGCGGAAGCAGGCTGGCCACGTCGTCCTCCACGACGGTGTACAGGTCGAGGTCACTGGTGTCGTTGCCGAATCCGGAGATGACCGATCCCGCGGCGACCACGAGGAGCGGCTCTCCGAACGTCTCGTCGACCTGGTCCAGTACCTGTTGTTCCGTGAGCCCGTGCCGCTTGATGTATTCCTGGTATCTGTCGAGCCTGACATCGCCCATCGACTAGCCCGTTCTGGTTGGTGCGCTCATGAGCTGGCACTGATGTGGATCACGGCGGGTCTGTTGTGACAGCGACCGTTGTTCGTCCAGGACGGACCTGTGGACACGCGTCGGCGGATCCGCGGAAAGGGGACGGAGGGAATCACACTCGCCGAATGGTCCGGCGACCCGCCACTGGTGTCGGAGTTCGTCTCCGGGCTGACCTGCCGGAGCGGGTCGGATCGGTGGCGGTGCACGGCCGACTGGCGAAAGTGCGCTCGCCCCATGGCGCGATCCCCTTGTTCCTGTCGTCGAAGCGGAGGGAAGTTGCACGTGTCCGTCCTCAATCACCGATGGACGACAAGTCTGCATTCGTTTCGACATCGCTGGGGAGGCGTTGTCCGTTGCCTGTTCTTCGGAGATCGCAGACAACGGCCCTTGTTCGCACAGAAACGGCGAAGTCGCAGATAAATGCGACTAAGGGGCATTCCTCCACGAGCGAGGACATCCCAAGGCCGGACGGCGCCCTTCGGGTCGGCCGTTCTCCGCTGCTGCAACGGTGGGCACCACCGCGCGGCACCTCCCCCTCCCGTGTCCCGCACAGAGGCCGGTGCTGAGTCGCCACACCTGCGAGCGGCCTACACAGGTCCGTCGCGCCGCTCCGACTTCACCGCGCCCGCCCGTTCGATCGCGAAGGCACGGTGCAGGGCATCGAAGGAGAACCACCCGTCCCGGTACCGGATCAGGTGCAGGTCGGCCAGTTCGGACAACAGCTCCTCGGCCGCCGACTGTCCGGTGTCCAGGAGTCTCGCGGCGTCGCGGGCCGTGCACCACCCCTCGGTGCGGGTACCCAGCAGCCTGAAGGCCCGGGTGGCCTCTTCGGTCAGCACCTCGTACGACCCCAGCAGCAGGGACCGCAGGGACGTGGAGTCGTCACCGCCCGTGGAGAAGAGCCGCAGCATCGCGGCGCTCTCCCAACGGCAGGGGCTGTCGTAGAACTCCGGGTTCATGTTCCGCCGGGAGGCGATGCGGACGAGCAGGGGTACGTGCCCGCACGCGTCGAGGTACTCGGGCCTTTGGGCCAGGCGGCTCTCGGGGTCGAGGGTGGCCAGGAGTTCCAGACTCTCCTCGGGATCCATGGGCGGGACGTGAAGGCGCAGCGCACCGTCTCTGACGAGCAGGCCCGGCATACGGCTACGGCTGGTGACAACGGTCATGCAGCCGGGACTGGCGGGCAGGAGGGGGCGCACCTGCTCGGGCCGGGTGGTGTTGTCCAGGACGATCAGCATGCGTTTTCCGGTGAGCAGGCTACGGAAGCGAACCCCCAGTTGCTGCGCGTCCCTCCCCTTCAGAGCCGCGCCCGAATCGCCCAGGTCGTGGAGGAAACGGTGGAGCACCTGCTCGGCGGTGAGGGGCGAACCACCCTGCCGGAACCCGTTCAGGTCCGCGAAGAGGGTGCCGTCGCGAAACCTCTCCGCCGCGACGTGCCCCCAGCGCAGTACCGTCTCGGTCTTGCCGATCCCGGCGGGTCCGTCGACCAGGACGAGCGGGGAGCCTCGATACCGCCCGTCGGAGCTTTCCGGGCACATTCCGTCGAGTCGCCGAAGGAGATCGACCCGCCCGACGAAGTCGGTGACCGAACGCGGGAGCTGCCGCACCGTGGGAGCCGTCATGGCCTGTTTCACGCGGCGCGGAACGCTCATGGCGATACGGACGAGACTGCCCTCGCCACCCAGCGCCACGTCACAGTGCCGGGCCAGGTCCGAGGTCGGCTGCTTCTTGCCGTTCTCCACCCGGCTGAGATGGCTCTTGCTGTAGTTGACCAGGCGCGCGAGGTCTCCGAGGGACAGGCCCTGACGGCTCCGCATCGTCCTCAACGCGGGGCCGAACTCCACGGGTTCCACGCTCACCGGCCTCCCACGCTCCAACCGAAGGCCCCGGAGCGGGTTCCGCCTGTTCCCGCGCGGCCTCGCGGCACCGCGTCCGAAGAGTCGTGTTCCATCCGCCGTCCTCTCTCCGTGCAAAGCGTTGCGCTGCGGGACACCGGCCGGGCCCCAGCCACTCGTCCCACCGGCCAGGGACCGTGGAAAGGGTGGGCCAGCGAAGCCGGGTTCGGATCGAGGCGACCCGCGCGGTCCGGGTGTCGCGGCCGTCGGGTTCCGAGCGGACGGGTGGACCACTGGAGCCCGCGCGGGCGTGCCCGGATCGCCTCGCAGGTGGGGGGATGAGAGAGCCCCCGCGCGGGCCCGGGGGCCGGTGGTCAGGACCAGCGTGCGCGGGTCCTGGTCGGCGAGCGGTTGAACCTCGGTGGTCTGTCCGCCCCGGGAGCGTCCGTTGACCGCAGGCCCGTCCGGTTCGTTCCGGGCCGTGCCCCTCTTCTGGCGGCACCCGCGAGGCGTCGCCGAGCCGGGAACGGGATCCCGTCGACGGCCTCGCGCTGATCGACCCACGTCTGGCCCCTGAGTGCGTCGGTGGGCGGGGACGGGGCGAGCAGGGCCCACGCGGCATCGGTGTGTTCATGACGACCAGGCACGTCAACCAGGATGCCAGGCGGGCTCCCGCCCCACTCCCACTTCCAGGAAACAGGCGCCGGGTGTTGGAGAGCGGGTCCTGGTCACCACGGGTCGGCTCGGTGCGGGGGCTTCGCGTTAGTGAGGTGCTTCGCGACGATCTGGTGTTGTCCGGTGCCTCTGGATGGACAACCCCGAGACGGACGGCCGGTTCGACCGACTTTGCTCCGTGGTGCCTCACCGCACGCGTACGACACACCATTTCAGGGCCAGTCGTTTGCAGTACACGCACCCTACGCTGGGATGACTGTGAGGCGGGCCACGGTGCGAAGCCGCGCGCCGACACCACGAGACCGATGGTGACCCGCGAGCCGTGGTGTCCGCCGCCCGAGCCGTCCAAGTGAGGTATCCCAGCCATGCCCGTGATCAGCACCGACCGCGACGGCGTCGCCCTCGTCAACACCTTCACCGTCGAGCCCGAGAACCACGAGCGGCTGCTGGAGATCCTGCGCGAGGCGACGGATGACGTCATGCGCCACCTCCCCGGGTTCGTCTCGGCGAGCGTGCACGCCAGCCTCGACGGCACCCGGGTGTGCAACTACGCCCAGTGGAGCAGTGAGGAGGCCTTCCGGGCGGCCATCGCCCACCCGGACTCCAAGCCGCACTTCGCTGCCTGCCAGGCGATAGCGAGCTCCGACTCGGCCCTGTACCAGCTGCGCTTCACCGAGGGGTGAGCTGAGCCCCGCCTCCACCCCAGGGGACATGCGCGCCGGACGGGACCACGGTTCCGGGCCCCTGTGCCGAGCGAGCTTGGAGCGCCGGTCCGACCCTCGAGCGCTGACCGAACGGCACCGACGCGGTGGTCGACCCCTCGCTGTTCCCGGCGGTGCAGGTGTCCGCCCCGAACCTTCGACGACCGGCCCGGGGTCCCGGGGCACGCCGGGACCCCGGGCCGACCACGCCTTCGCTGGGAGGTCGACCAGGAGTCCCGCGCCGCGTGACGCCAGCGGTCGCTCAGGCGGGCTGGCTGATAGCGGCCCGTTGGTAGCGGGCCACCACGGCGTGGGAGATCGCCGGGTCCGGGCACAGGGGGTCGGCCACCAGGTCGGCGCCCGTGTGGGCCAGCCGGTCATGGAACAGGCCCGGAGCCAGCAACCAGGTCGCCACGGCCACCCGCCGGTGGCCCCGCTCGCGCAGCTGGGCGACCCTTTCGGTGACGGTGGGCCTTCCGGTGGCGATGAAGGCCACCTCCACCGGGGCCGCCAGGCGTCGTGACAGGCGGGAGGCGGCCTGACGCAGTTCGGCACCGGCGTGGGGGTCGGAGGTTCCGGCGCAGGCCAGCACGACGGCGTCGCCAGGGCGGTGTCCGGCGGCGACCAGGCGGCGCACGGCGGTGTCCAGGACCGCGGGATGGTCGCCCAGAGCCGGGGTGACGACGGCGTCGGCGCGCCCGGCCTGGGCGAGCTGGTGTGGGATGTCGGTGCGCACGTGGTAGCCCGAGGCGAGGAACGCGGGCACGACCACCAGGGGGCCCGGGGTCCGGGCCGCGACCTGGCCGACCGTGGGTGTGCGCACGTCGGCGAAGGCCAGCCTGGTGGGCTGGCTGACCAGTTCGGCCACGTCGCGGGCCAGGGTTCGGGCGACGGCGGTGCCGTGGGGGTCGCGGGTGCCGTGGACGGCCAGGATCAGGGTGTCTCGGTTCATCGCGTGGCGGGCGCGCCCGCCCCGTCCTTCCTGGTGCGGATCAGGCGGTGCAGTCGGGTGTGTCGAGTGCCAGCCGGTAGCCGCGCTTGACCACGGTCTGGACGATCCTGGGGTCGCCCAGGGCGGTGCGCAGCCGGGCCACGGCCGTCTCCACGGCGTGGGCGTCGGCGTCCTCTCCCAGGCAGGTGAGCAGGCGGGCCCGGTCGAGGACCTGTCCGGGGCGGTGGGCCAGGGCGCGCACGAGCCGCATCAGTGTGGGCGAGAGCGTGCGGACGGTGCCGTCGACCAGGACGGCGTGGCCGCGCAGGCGCAGGCGGTGTCCGGCCACGGTCAGGGCGGGGAAGCGGCCGGGCAGTTCCTCGGAGAGCTTGCGGACCTGGGAGCCGATGCGGGCCCGCTCGGGCCACACCGTGGGGATGTCGTGGGCCATGAGCGGCCGGGCGGTGACCGGCCCCACGCACATGGCCAGGACGTCGCCGCGCAGGGCGCGGACGAGGCCGCCCTGGTGACCGGTGGTGTGGGCGCGTGCGAGCAGTCCGGCGGCGGCGGGCGCGCTGGTGAAGGTGACCGCGTCCACTCCCCCGCTGGTGACGGCCTCGATGAGCCGGTCCAGGGCGGCGGTGTCCTCGGGTTGGGTCCAGCGGTAGACGGGCACCTCGACCACGTCGGCTCCGGCCATGCGGAGCGCGGCGGTGAAGTCGGGCAGGGGTTCGCCGTGCAGCTGGATGGCCACGCGCAGGCCCTCGACGCCCTGGTCGAGCAGGTGGTCCAGCACTTCGGCGGAGGACTCCGAGGGCGGTGACCACTCCTCGGTGAGTCCGGCCGCGCGGATGGCGCCGCGGGCCTTGGGGCCGCGGGCCAGCAGGCGTGAGGCGCGCAGGCTGGCCAGGAGCTGTTCGGCGGTGCCCCACGTCTCACATGCCTCGACCCAGCCCCGGAAGCCGATGCCGGTCGTGGCCACGACGACGTCGGCGGGGCGTCGGGCGAGTTCCTCGGAGACCGAGGCCAGGCGCTGGTCGTCGCTGAGCGGCACGATGCGCAGGGCGGGCGCGGCCACCACCTGGGCGCCCTTGCGGCGCAGCAGGGCGCTGAGCTCCTCGGCGCGGCGGGCCGCGGTCACGGCCACGGTGAAACCGGCCAGTGGTGCGGTGGTGGCGGGTTCGGCGGCCTGGGCCGGGATGGTGTCCTCGGGAACGGCGGGGACGGGGTTCACGGTGTTCCCTCCTCCGTGGCGATCTGCACGGTGGCGCCGCGCTGGCGAACGGGCCAGGTGGTCAGGTGGGTGTCCTCGTCGTCCAGGCCGTGCCCGGTGCGCAGCGAGAAGACGTTCTTGAGCATGGGTGAGGCGACGGTGGGTTCTCCGGCCCTGTCGCCGACGATCCCGCGTGAGATGACGGCGGCTCCGGTTCGGGGGTCGATGTTGTCCACCGCGTACAGGTGGTGGTCGCGGGTGCGGAACAGGGCGGCCTGTCTGCCGTCGGGGAGCAGTACGGCCACTCCGTCTTCGACGCGCAGCAGGTGCGCGGGGCAGACGTCGGTCCAGGTGGTGGCCGGGGCGGTGGTGACGGTCATCGGGTGGCCTCCTGGGGTCGGCGGGCGGGCATGCCCAGGTTCACGGACGAGGTGTCGGGTACGCGCTGGTCACGGGTGGTGGTGAAGCTGATGGTGGGGTCGGGGGTGTGGGGGGCGTTGGCGAAGGAGACGAACCGGGAGAGCTTGTCCGGGTCGGCCAGGACCGCAGCCCACTCGTCGGCGTAGGAGGCCACGTGGCGGTCCATGGCCTCCTCCAGTTCGGCGGCGATACCCAGTGTGTCGTGGACCACGACGTCGCGCAGGTGGTCCAGGCCGCCTTCGAGGGACTCGATCCACGGCGCGGTGCGCTGGAGCCGGTCGGCGGTGCGCACGTAGAACATCAGGAACCGGTCGATGTAGCGGATGAGGGTCGGCTCGTCCAGGTCCGCGGCCAGGAGTTCGGCGTGACGGGGGGTGAAGCCGCCGTTGCCTCCCACGTACAGGTTCCACCCCTGGTCGGTGGCGATGACTCCGAAGTCCTTGCCCCGGGCCTCGGCGCACTCGCGGGCGCATCCGGAGACGGCGGACTTGAGTTTGTGCGGTGAGCGCAGACCCCGGTAGCGCTCCTCCAGGCGGATGGCCAGGCCCACCGAGTCCTGGACGCCGTAGCGGCACCAGGTGGTGCCCACGCAGGACTTGACGGTGCGCAGCGACTTGCCGTAGGCGTGCCCGGACTCGAACCCGGCCTCCACCAGGCGCGCCCAGATGGCGGGCAGCTGTTCGAGGCGGGCGCCGAACAGGTCGATGCGCTGGCCCCCGGTGATCTTGGTGTAGAGGTCGAAGTCGCGTGCGACCTCTCCGATGACGATGAGCTTGTCGGGGGTGATCTCGCCGCCGGGGATGCGCGGCACGACCGAGTAGGTGCCGTTGCGCTGGATGTTGGCCAGATAGCGGTCGTTGGTGTCCTGGAGGGTGGCCTGTTCACCCTCCAGGATGTGCCCGTTGCCCAGGGAGGCCAGGATCGAGGCGACGGTGGGCTTGCAGATGTCGCATCCGTGTCCGCTGCCGTGGGCGGCGATCAGTGCGGAGAAGGTGGCGGTGCCGGTGGCCCGGACGATCTCGACGAGTTCGGCGCGCGACTGGGGGAAGTGCTCGCACAGGGCCCTGGACTGCTCGATGCCGGACTGGGCAAGGATCTGTTTGAGCACGGGTACGCAGGAGCCGCAGCTGGTGCCCGCCCGGGTGCAGGCCTTGAGGGAGGGGACGTCGTGGTTGCCGCAGGCGACGGCCCGGGTGAGGTCGCCCTTGGTGACGGCGTTGCACGAGCAGATCTGGGCGGAGTCGGGCAGGGAGTCCGTGCCCAGGTCGGCGGTGCCCTCGGGGGTGATCAGGGTGAGCGGGTCCCCGGGCAGGGGTGATCCGACCAGGGGGCGCAGGGTGGCGTAGGCCGAGGCGTCTCCGACCAGGACGCCGCCGAGCAGCGTGGTGGCGTCGTCGGAGACCACGAGTTTGGCGTAGCGGCCGCCGGCGGCGTCGTTGACGACCACGTCCAGGGCCCCGGGTGTGCGCCCGTGGGCGTCGCCGAAGCTGGCCACGTCCACGCCGAGGAGTTTGAGTTTGGTGGAGGTGTCGGCGCCGGTGAAGGTCGCCCGGCCACCCAGGAGGCGGTCGGCGACGACCTCGGCCATGGCGTTTCCGGGGGCGATGAGGCCGTAGACGGTGCCCTGGTGGTTGGCGGCCTCGCCGATGGCGTGGACGCGGGTGTCGCTGGTGGTGCAGGTGTCGTCGATGACGATGCCGCCGCGTTCGCCGACCTCGAGTCCGGCGGCGCGGGCGAGATCGTCGCGGGGGCGGATGCCGACGGAGAACACGACCAGGTCGGTGTCCAGGTGGGAGCCCCCGTCCAGGACCAGGCGGGCGGCGCGGCCCCCGGGTGAGGCCTCGACGGCCGTCGAGGCGGTGCCGGTGTGGACCCGCACGCCCATGTCGGCGACCAGCGTGCGCAGGAGGGCGGCGGCGCCCTGGTCGATCTGGGCGGGCATGAGGTGGGGGGCGAGTTCGACCACGTGCGCCTCCAGGCCCAGCAGACGCAGGGCGTTGGCGGCCTCCAGGCCCAGGAGTCCGCCGCCGACGACCACTCCCGTGCTGGCGCCCCGGGCGGAGGCGGTGATGGCGTCCAGGTCCTCGATGGTGCGGTACACGTGGCAGCCGGGCAGGTCGTGGCCGGGGACCGGTGGCACGAACGGGGTTGAGCCGGTGGCCAGGACCAGCCGGTCGTAGGGCAGTACGCGTCCGGAGGCGGTGGTCACGGTGCGGGCGGCGCGGTCGACGGCGGTGGCGCGTTCGTTGACGTGCACGTCGACGGCGGGGCCGGAGAGGTCGCCCAGGGACAGGTCGTGGGCGCTGGCGCCGTCGAAGTAGGAGGACAGGGCCACCCGGTCGTAGGCGGTGCGGGGCTCCTCGCCCACGACGGTGACGTGCCACCGGCGGGCGGTGTCGCGGTCACGGAGGGCCTCGACCAGCCGGTGGCCGACCATCCCGTTGCCGATGACGACGAGTTCTTCCATGGTGTGCGCGGCTCCTCCTGCTGCGGGGGCTGACTGTCCTCAGGCAACCTCCCGGGTGTTTCCCCCGGGTCAGTCAGGCGTGTCGCGACTGTTTCGTTGTGCTGCCACCACAGGTGAGAGGCACGTGATTCCGTGGGGCATGGAGCGGTACGGCCCTGGCACCCCGGCGGGAGGAGCCGGTGCGGCCATGGCGCCCCAGTGGGGCGAGGCATGGAGCGGTACGGCTCTGGCATTCCAGCGGGAGGGGCGTGGAGCGGTACGGCTCTGGCGCCCCAGCGGGAGGAGCCGGTGCAGCCCTGGCACCCCAGCGGGGCCGGGTGGGGCGATACGCCCCTGGCGCCCCAGTGCAGGCAAGGAGCCGTACGCCTCTGGCACCCAAGCGTGGAGAGGCGTGGAGCGGTACGCCGCTGGCACTCCAGCGGGAGAAGCCCGTGCGGCGCTGACGCCCCAGTGGGGCGGGGGCATGGAGCGTTACGCCTCTGGCGCCCCAGCGGGGCCGGGGCGTGCGGCGATACGGCCCTGGCGCCCCGGCGGGACGGACCGGTGGCGGCGCCGAACCCTTCCGCCCCTTCGGAGGGGATGGGGATCACCCCACCGGGGTGCCCCCCATCCCCGAAAGCAGGGCCTGGACGTCGCGCACGCAGCCGCCGCAGCCGGTGGTGGCCCGCGTGCTCTCGGCGATGGCCTCGCGGGTGCGGGCGCCGTCCAGCCATGCCTGTTCGATGTCGTTGCGGCTCACGGCGTTGCAGCGGCACACCTGCGCCTCCCCCGCCTCCTGGGGCTCGGGGGCCGCGGTGGGCAGCCCCTGGAGCAGGGCCAGACGGTCGGAGGGCACCGGGGCGCCGGTGTCGTAGAGCTGGGACAGGGTGGCTGCGACCTCGGGGAAGCCCAGCAGCACCGCGCCCACCACCTTCTCCTCGCACACCGACAGCTTGGCGTAACGACCGCCGTAGGGGTCGCTGATGGTCACGGTCTCCAGGCCCTGGGCGTCCTCGTCCTCGTGGACCCGCCCGAACGCGGTCAGTTCGATGCCCTCGGCCTTGAGGCGGGTCAGCGGCCGGGCCCCGGTGTAGGTCGCGTGGGGAGCGGTGCCGGTCAGCCGTCCGGCCAGGACGGCGGCCTGTTCCCAGCCGGGCTGGACGAGTCCGGCACCTCCACCAGGGTGCTGGGCGCAGTCGCCGATGGCGTGCACGCGGGCGTCGGAGGTGGCCAGGCGGTCGTCCACGACGACGCCGCGGTCGACCACGATCCCGGCTTCGGAGGCCAGTTCGGTGTTGGCACGCACCCCGGCGGTGACCACCAGGGCGTCGCCGGGCAGGACCCGGCCGTCGTCCAGTTCCAGACCGGTGCCGGGGATCCAGCGCGCGGCGACCCGCCAGGAGTGCACCTCCACGCCCAGGGCGGCGTAGCTGGCGGCCAGGACGCGCGCGGCCCCCTGGTCGATCTGTCGGCGCATGATCCAGGGGGAGGACTCCACGAGCGACACCCGCATGCCCCGGCCCACAAGGCCGCGTGCCGCCTCCAGCCCCAGGACGCCGCCGCCCAGGACCACCACGGGGGCGCCGGGTCGGGCCAGGGCGAGCAGACGCTGGCAGTCCTCCAGGTCGCGCAGGGCGCTCACCCCCTCCCCCGGACCCTCGTCCGGGGCGCGCACGCCCGGGATCGGAGGGAGTGCGGCGCGCGCCCCGGTGGCAAGGACGAGTTCGTCGTAGGGCAGTCGGGAGCCGTCGTCCAGGGTGATGGTCCGGCGTCGTGTGTCCAGTGCGGTGGCGGCCACGCCGGTGCGCACGGTGACGCCGGGGCCCCCGGGGGCGGGCAGGCGGATCTGCTCCGGGGTGTAGTCCCCGGCGAGCACGCCCGAGAGCAGGACCCGGTTGTAGGCGGGGTGGTGTTCGGTGCCGACCACGCTCACGTGCACGCGTTCTCCGGCCGGGTCCAGGCGGGCCGTCTCCTCAGCGAAGCGGGCACCGACCATCCCGTTGCCGACGACCACGACCCGGCGCGGGGGCGCGCCCTGCACGGTGTTCAACTGCTGCCTCCTGGTGTGGGGGTGTCGGCCGGGTCGGGGGCTCCCCGGCTGCTCCGGACGGGCGGGGCGGGTTCCAGGCGCACCGCGCTGACCTTGAACTCGGGCATACGGCTGGTGGGGTCCAGCGCCGGGTGGGTGAGGTTGTTGGCGGACTGGGCCCCGGCGAAGTGGAAGGGCAGGAACACCGTGTCCAGGCGGGCGGTGGGCACCAGACGCACCCTGGCGTCGGTGTGGCCGCGGCGGGAGGTGACGCGGGCCCGGTCCCCGGCCGCGAGCCCGGCGCGCGCGGCCGTGTCGGGGTGCACCTCCACGTACGCCTCGGGTTCGGCGCCGTCGAGTTCGGCCACACGGCGGGTCTGGGCGCCCGACTGGTAGTGGCCCATGAGCCTGCCGGTGGTGGCCACCAGGGGGTAGTCGGAGTCGGTGGTCTCGGCGGGGGGACGGTGGGCGACCGGGACGAGGCGGGCCCGCCCGTCCGGGTGAGCGAAGGAGTCCAGGAACAGGCGGGGGGTGGACTCGGTGGGAGTGCGCACCGGCCAGTACAGCGCCTGGCCGTCGGCCAGGCGCTGGGGGGTGACCCCGGAGTAGTCGGCGGCTCCTCCGGCGGAGGCGCGGCCGAGTTCGGACAGGACGGTGTCCGGGTCGGTGGGGAAGCGCTGGACGGGTTGTCCCAACCGCACGGCCAGAGCGGAGAGGACCTCCAGGTCGGTCCACACCCCGTCGGGCGGGGCGAGGGCCCGGGCGCGGCGCAGCACGCGGCCCTCCAGGTTGGTCATGGTGCCGCTCTCCTCGGCCCACTGGGCCACGGGCAGGACGACGTCGGCCATGGCGGCGGTCTCCGAGAGCACGAAGTCGGCCGCGACCAGCAGGTCCAGGGAGTCCAGGCGGGCGCGTACGCGTGCGGTGTGGGGCGCGGAGACCACGGGGTTGGAGCCGAACAGCAGCAGGGCGCGTGGTCCGTCGGTGGTACCCAGGGCGTCGAGGAGTTCGAAGGCCGAACGGCCGGGCCCGGGCAGGGCACCCGGGTCCACTCCCCACACCCCGGCCACGTGGTCGCGGGCGCGGGGATCGTCGATGCGGCGGTAGCCGGGAAGCTGGTCGGCCTTCTGGCCGTGCTCACGCCCGCCCTGACCGTTGCCCTGCCCCGTGATGCACCCGTAGCCCGAGCCCTGGCGGCCGGGCAGCCCCAGGGCCAAGGCGAGGTTGATCCAGGCCGAGACCGTGTCGGTGCCCTTGGCGTGCTGTTCGGTGCCTCGTCCGGTGAGCACGTAGGCGGAGCGGTTGCGAGAGGCCCGGCCCAGGAGGTCCGCGGCGGCGCGAATGCCCGAGGCGGGAACGCCGGTGACCTGTTCGGTGCGTTCGGGCCACCAGGCGGCGGCGTGCTCCCAGGCGGCGTCGAACCCGGTGGTGCGTTCGCCGACGAACTCGTCGTCGCACCAACCCCCCACGCGCGCGGCGTGCAGCAGTCCCAGTGCCAGGGCCAGGTCGGTTCCGGGCCGCGGAGCCAGGTGGATGCCGCCGTGGTCGAGGGCGACCTGCGCGGTGGCCGAGCGGCGCGGGTCGATGACGATGAGGGTGGGCGCGGACAGGTGGCCCATCATCGGCGGCATGGTCTCGGCGGGGTTGGCCCCCGCGAGCACGACCACCTCGGCCTCGGCGACGTCGGTCAGCGGGAAGGGCATCCCCCGGTCCAGGCCGAAGGCGCGCGTGCCCGCGGCGGCGGCCGAGGACATACAGAAGCGGCCGTTGTAGTCGATCTGCGAGGTGGCCAGGGCCAGGCGGGCGAACTTGCCCAGGGTGTAGGACTTCTCGTTGGTCAGACCGCCGCCCCCGAAGACCGCGACGGAGTCGGGTCCGGATTCGGCGCGCAGGGACAACAGGCGTTCGGCGACGTGGTCCAGGGCGGTGTCCCAGTCGGTCTCGACCAGGTCGGAGCCGCGGTCCTTGCGCAGCAGGGGGCGGGTGAGCCGGTCGGGGACGGTGAGGACCTCAGCGGAGGTCCACCCCTTACGGCACAGCCCGCCCCGGTTGGTCGGGAAGGGGGCGGGATGGACGGCCAGGCGCCCGTCCGTCCCCGGTTCCAGGCGCATGGCGCACTGGAGCGCGCAGTAGGGGCAGTGGGTGGTGGTCATCGGGCCGTGGCCCGGACGGGCTCGTCGGCGGAGGCGGAGCGGGAGGGACGCCGCAGGTACACGGTCCAGGTCACCACGGCGCAGAGGAGGTAGAAGGCACCGAAGGCGACGAAGGCCGGGGCGCTGGAGCCGGTCGCGGCGAAGGCCTCGCGGAAACCGACGTTGATGGCCACCCCGCCCAGGGCACCGACCGCGCCGATGAGACCGAGCATGGAGGAGGCCACGCGCTTGGTGCGGGCCAGGGCCTGTTCGCGGGGTTCCCCGGCTGCGATGGCGTCCTCGGCACGGGCGGCGTAGATGGAGGGGATCATCTTGTAGGTGGAGCCGTTGCCCAGGCCGGTGAGGACGAACATCACCGCGAACGCACCGACGAACAGGACCAGGTGCCCGGCCTGGACGGCCAGGACGAGCACGGTCGCGCAGGCGGCCATGGCGGTGAACACCCACAGGGTGACGCGTGCCCCGCCCAGGGAGTCGGCCAGTCTGCCGCCGACGGGGCGGATGAGGGAACCGACGATCGGTCCCAGGACGGCGATCCCGGCCGACTGCACGGGTTCCAGGCCGAACTGGGCCTGGAGCAGCAGCCCGAAGGCGAACCCGGTGCCGATGAAGGAGCCGAAGGTGCCCACGTAGAGCAGCGACATGATCCAGAAGTGGCGGTCGCGGGTGGCCGACAGCTGCCCGGCCACGTCACCGCGCACGTGGACGAGGTTGTTCATGGACCGGTGGGCCCACCAGGCCGACAGCAGGATCAGCGGCGCGTAGAACAGCGGGACCAGGTACCCGGCGGAGGTGGTGAACAGGGCGATGACGGCCAGTCCGACCAGTTGGACGGTGGCGACCCCGATGTTGCCGCCGCCCGCGTTCAGGCCCAGGGCCCACCCCTTCTCCCGCTCGGGGAAGTAGGAGTTGATGTTGGCCATGGAGGAGGAGAAGTTGCCGCCGCCCACACCCGCGGTGGCGGCCAGGACCAGCAGCAGCCAGAAGGGGGTGTCGGGGTCGCGGATGAGGAAGAAGGCGGCGACGGTGGGGACGATGAGCGTCAGGGTGGCGATGACGGTCCAGTTGCGTCCGCCGAAGACGGGCACGGCCAGGGTGTAGGGGACGCGCAGGACGGCTCCGACCAGGGTGACCACCGACAGCAGGAGGAACTTCTGCTCGGGGGTGGTGGAGAAGCCGTGTTCGGGGGTCATGAACAGCACGAGCACCGACCAGATGCTCCACACGGAGAAGCCGATGTGTTCGGAGGCGATGGAGGCCCAGAGGTTGCGGCGGGCCACGCGGCGTCCCCCGTCGTTCCAGAAGCCCTCGTCCTCGGGGTCCCAGCGGGAGATCCAGCTCCTGCCGGTGCGCGGCGCGCGTCGGCCTGTTCCGGGGGTCACGGGGGTGCCTTCCTGCTTGACGGCTGTCGACGAGTCCGAAGGTAGGAAGGCCGCGTTGCCTGGGGGTGTCCAGCAGTAACACGCGGGAAACAGTCGGCTCACTCGGAGGGCGCGGCCGTGGTGAGAAGACCTGTCGGCGCAGGTGGGAAAGTAGTGCTCCGCCTGTGCCACAGCAAGTGGCGTGAGCCCCTTTTGCGCTGATGTGTGCGGAATCACTGCATGAGTCGATCTCCGACGTGCCCGACGAGGATCCCGGTTCGGCCCTCGCCTCCTGGCAGGTGGCGTCTCGGAGGAAGTGGTGGGCCTTGACGGAGAGGCGCGAGCGGCCCGGGTGAGGTTCGCGCGGCAAGGCTCAGGACTGGTCCGGTACCAGCCTCATCGTGGTGGCACGGGCGTCCGGGCCCGTGATCTGGTCGACCGCGGCGGAACCCGCCCCGTACTTGGCCCGGTAGGCGGCGTCGATCCGGTCGTCCAGGGAGTGGTCGGCGTCCTCGAAGGCCACGTCGGCCTCCACGCCGTCCGCGCTGACGTGCCCGGCGAGGTGGTCACGGGTTCCCCGGTACCAGGCGGCTCCCGACCCGTTGACGGACCGGACGTAGAGCTCGTCGCCCTCACGCACCACCCAGATGATCCGGGAACGCCGCAACTCCCCGTCATCGCCTCGGGAGGTGATCCGAATCTCCCCCGTGCCGCCGATCCCGTCGAGCTGCTCCTCGGTCCACCCGCTCATCGGTGCCCTCCCCGCTTCCGTCACACGACGTCCTCCCCACCCTTTCCAGGGACTCCCGGCCGGACACGGCCCTTTGCCCAACCTGTGGGGAGCGGCTGCCGATTCTTGGGAACCGGAACGGGGCGTGGACCGACCCCCGTGAGGGTCGGCCCACGCCCCGAGGGTGTGGGGTCCGGGCCCGTTGCGGGGCCCGGCACCGCGACGAGCGGTGCGTGTCCCGGTCAGTCCACGCCCGCGGCCTCCAGGGTCCGGGCGTCGGGCGCCTTGGTGAGCATGCTTCCGACGAACAGGGCGAGGACGGCGGCGGGCAGCGCGATGATCACGCCGTTGAATCCGCCCGGGGCTCCGGCCACCTCCCAGCCGATGGTGACGGCCGTGCCCGTGATCAGCGCGGCCACGGCACCGGTCGTGGTGGCGCGCTTCCAGAACAGGACCGCGAGCACGGCCGGGGTGATCGCCGCGCCGTAGACGGTGTACGAGTACATCTGGAGGTCGAGGACCGTGGGGAAGTACAGACCCAGGGCGACCGCGACCAAGGCGATGGCGACGACGGACAGACGCTGCACGACCAGGGTTCCCCGGTCACTGATCTTGTCCCCGCCGAACCTGGCGAACAGGTCGAAGGCGATGTTGGAGGCGCCGGAGAGCATGAACGACGAGCCGGTGGTGACGACGAACGCGACGGCACCGGCCAGCAGCAGCCCGCCGATCAGCGTGGGCAGGTGGCCGTCGGTGGCCAGGCGCAGGACGGACTCGTCGCCGTTGATCCCGGGCATGAGCACGGCCGCCGAGGTGGCCAGCATGATCACCGGAACGAACACGAAGAAGCTGGCGATGAGCATGCCCAGCGTGGAGTTGCGGGCGGCGCGCTCGTCCTTGGCCGCGGCCAGCCGCTGGTAGAGGTTCTGGTCCGCCAGCAGCAGCAGGAACAGCGGGAGGAAGTAGCCGAGCAGCTGGAGCGGGCTGAGCCCACCGCTGGGCGTGCGGGCCGCCTCGGGCAGACCCTCCCAGTAGAGCGGCAGGCCTCCGACCGCCACCAGGATCAGCGGCACGGCCACGATCAGCGCGCCGAAGACGAGGATGGCCGAGACGAAGTCGGTGTAGGCCACGGAGAACAGGCCGCCGGTGACGGTCAGGATCGTCACGACGGCGGCGACCACCAGGGCGCCCTGGGTCGTGGTGAGCGGGGTGATGAGGGCGAGGACGTAGCCGCCGCCGACGAACTGCGAGGCGACCAGGCCGATGTAGGCGATGGTGGTGACCACCGCCGCCACCGTGCGCACCCCGGTGCCGAAGCGGGCTTCGAGCAGTTCGGGCACGGTGTGCCGGGCGGCCCTGCGGATGCGGCGCGCGGCCAGCAGCAGGACCAGGATGCCCAGGGGCGTACCGGCGAAGAAGATCATGCCGGCCATGGGGCCGTGGTTGTAGGCGAAGTTCGCTCCACCGATGATCGTTCCCGATCCGACCCACGTCACGATGAGGGTCGCGATCATGACGGGCGTGGACAGGCTCCGCCCGGCGAAGAGGAAGTCCTCGCCGGTGCGGACCTTGGAGGAACGGGAGTAGTACAGGCCGATCCCGATCATCACCAGCAGGTAGGCGGTGATGAGGACCAGGTGGGTCGTTTGCATGAGCTGCCTCAGGAGGGGACACGGTGGGGTGAACTGCGGGTGAAGCCCGATGTAACCAGCAACGATGTCAATTATGCAATGCTTGTTGCATCTGGTGTGTCTCAGATCACCTAGAAGAGCTCGGCCCGTCGCCAGAGTTCCTCGGCCCGCCTGACCGACTCCAGCGCCGACTCTCCCCCGGCTCGCGCCAGTTCCGCCAGCACCGCGTGCACGACCGTCATCGCCGCGGTCAGGGACGGGAACATCCCCACCCCCTCACTGGGCACGGCCACGACGTGGTCGGCCAGCACGCCAAGAGGCGAGTCGCGCCGGTCCGTGATGAGGGCGATCGACACGGACTCCTCGGCGGCGATCTCCACCGCGCGACGCAGCGCGACCGGCAGCATCCACAGGTCGCAGACCACGAGCAGGTCACCCTCCCCCATCCTGGCCAGCGCGTTGGTCAGGGCGGTGCCCCCGGAGTCGAGCGAACGCACGTCGTAGCCCATGATCCCGGCGGCGTGGGAGAGCTGGACCCCGGGCGCGGCGAAGGTGCCCGAGCCCAGGACCAGGGTGCTCCGAGCACCGTGGATGGCCGCGGCCACGGCCCGCACCCGCTCGGGTTCGAGCGTCCGCTCCAGCAGCCTCAGGTTCTCCCGGTCCGAGCGCACCGCCGCCCGCACCGGGTCGGTGTCGGAGCCCGCGTGCTCGGCCAGCACCTCCCCCGCGCTGAGCGAGGCCAGGTAGCGCGAGCGCAGCTCCACCCGCAGGGCGGGCCATCCCGTGAACCCCAGCTGCTGGGCCGCGCGCACCACCGTGGCGACGTTGACCTCGGCCCTGGCCGCCACCTCGGCCGCGGTCGCGTAGGAGGCGAAACGGGGCTCGTCGCGCAGGACGTGCAGAACCCTCTCACTGGCCCTGCCCAGGCGCCCTCGCTCCAGGGTCTCCTCGATCCAGTCCGCCATCGGCCTTCCCTCCGTTCGAGCGGTCCGGAACACCCGGGTCGCGCCAACCCAGCGATACCACCCCCGTTCGACAACCGAAGCCAGATGCAACGTATATTGCATTGCATCGCTGCGGCTCGCCCCGCACCAGACCGCGCACCCGACCCCTGGAGGTTCCCCGTGTCCGACGGCCCCCGGCCCACCGCCTACACGAACACAGCCCTGCTCGACCCCGAGACCGGTTCCCGCACCCCCGGGTCCTGGCTGCTCGTCGAGGACGGCGTCATCGCGGCACGCGGCGCGGGCGAGGTACCGGTCTCCGTGACCGAACGGGCGGAGACCACCGACCTCGGCGGGGCCACCCTCATGCCCGGCCTCATCGACGCCCACGTCCACGTCACCGCGCTGAGCGCCGACCTCGGCGCGGTCGGCGACCACTCCCCCTCCTACGTCGCCGCCTTCGCGGCCAGATCGCTGTCCGACATGCTCGGCCGTGGCTTCACCACGGTGCGCGACGTCGGCGGGGCCGACTGGGGGCTCGCCGAGGCCGTGGACGACGGCCTCGTGGACGGCCCCCGCCTGGTCTTCGGCGGCAAGGCCCTCTCGCAGACCGGCGGGCACGGCGACTTCCGTCCGCGCGGCCGCCACGGCACGGACCAGCACGGGTGCTGCCCCGGTGCCGGTCTGGTCTGTGACGGTCCCGTCGAGTTCCGCAGGGCCGCCCGCGAACAGCTCCGCACCGGCGCGCACCACGTCAAGGTGATGCTCTCGGGCGGGGTGGCCTCACCCACGGACCGGATCGACTCCACCCAGTCGTCGGAGGACGAACTGCGCGCGGTCGTCGAGGAGGCCGAGGCCGCGAACCGCTACGTCACCGGGCACGCCTACACCGCACGCGCGGTCAACCGAGGGCTGCGCCTGGGTGTGCGCTGCATCGAACACGGCAACCTGATCGACGAGAGCAGTGTCGAGCTGTTCGTGGAACACGGGGCGTTCCTGGTGCCGACCCTGGTCACCTACCGCGAGCTGTCACGTCAGGGGGCACGCAACGGGCTGCCCGCCGAGAGCCAGGCCAAGGTGGACACGGTGCTGCACCGTGGGCTGGAGGCGCTGCGGATGGCGCACGAGGGCGGCGTGCGCCTGGTGTTCGGCACGGATCTGCTCGGGGGCATGCAGTCGCACCAGAGCGCCGAGTTCTCCATTCGCGGCGAGGTCCAGCCCGCGGCCGACGTGGTGCGTTCGGCCACCAGCGAGGCCGCGGCGCTGCTCGGTCTCGAGGGCGAGGTCGGCACGCTGCGCACGGGGGCGCGGGCCGACCTGATCGTCGTCGACGGGGACCCGCTCTCCGACCTCTCCCTGCTGGCCGAGCCCGAGCGGGGCGTGCGCACGGTGCTGCGTGACGGTGTGACACGGCGCACCAATTCGTAACGATCCCCGCCCCACCGGGGCTCGGACAGTGCGCTCGCGATCCCGTACGGGGTCGCGGGCGCACATCCTCGTGTCACGCCCGTTCGTGTCCACGCACGGGGCCTTCGTCCGCTTCTTCACACTGAAGTGAGGCCGCCCCCGGATCGATCCGCTCGCCTCCGACGGGGCCGACCGGTCCCGACTCGACTCACCGCCGAGGTGGCGCCCCCGCTCCCACATGCGAGTACGCTCTTCGGAGGCCACTTCCAGCTCTTCGGCCCCGTGGGGCTCGACCACTCCCGCACCGACCCTCGAAGGTCGGTACGCGAAGGTCGAACCACGAGCGGTACCCGGTCCGGAGCTGCGCGGAGGCCTCCTGAGTCAGTGCCCACCCGTGCTGTCGACCTCGCCGGGCGCCGACTCGGTCAGGGGCCGTCCCAGCCGTGGCGGCCACCGACACCCGCGTCGCGGACTCCTTCCGCGGCGCTGTTCTCGTTTCCCGGGTTCCGTCACGCTCGCCTCGACGCCGATCGTCCCGCCGCTCCGTTCGGCACGAAGGGCGCCTGTCGCCATGTGCGCTCCGGGACGGTTCCCCGGATCCCGACCTTCCACAGACGAACAGGCGGTTCACTCCCGTGCGACGCTCACCCGACCCCAGAACGGTCGTACTCCGCTGCCCACCGCCGTGCGACGCCCCCCGCGTGTCCCCCGTGACCGCGGCGCGTATCGCCCGAAAGGTGTCCACACATGAATGACGCTCCGACCGGCCGAAGAACCGTCGGAGTGGTCTTCTGGGCCTCTCTGGCGATCTCCGCGCTGTTCGTGGTCTGGGGCGTGATCGCCCCGGAACACCAGATGAACACGATGAACTCCGCCCTGAACGCGATCACCTCCGGATTCGGCTGGGCGTACCTGCTCCTCCCCCTCCTGCTTCTCGCGCTGCTGGTCGGACTGGCCTTCAGCCGCTACGGACGCGTCCGGCTGGGCGCCGACGAGGACCGCCCCGAGTTCGCCACGCACACCTGGATCGCGATGATCCTCTGCGCGGTGATGGGCATCGGTCTGGTCTCCTACGGCATCGCCGAGCCGATCTCGCACTTCGCCGTCCCGCCGCACGACCTCGCCGAGCCGGGAACCCCCAAGGCCGCCGTGCTGGCGCTCCAGTACTCGTTCTACGACTGGGGCCTGCACGCCTGGGCGATCTTCGCCGTCTTCGGTCTGGCCCTTGGGTACTCGATGTACCGCAAGCAGCGCCCCGGCCTGGTCAGCGCGCTGTTCCGGCCTCTCCTGGGCCGGCACGCCGACGGCCCCGTCGGCAAGGCCATCGACGTCTTCACGGTGTTCGCGACCCTGTTCGGCACCACCACCTCGCTCGGCCTGGGCGCGCTCCAGATCGACAACGGTCTGAACCGCATCGTGGGCACGCCCACCGGTGCCACCACCCAGGTCGTCATCGTGGTCGTGGTGACGGTGCTGTTCAGCCTCTCGGCGGCCTCCGGGGTCAAGCGGGGGATCCGCTACACCAGCGAGATCAACCTGTCAGTGGCCTCGGTGCTCTTCCTCTTCGTGCTGTTCCTTGGCCCGACGGCGTTCCTGGTCTCCCTCTTCCTGGAGTCCCTGGGCCAGTACGGCAGCGAGTTCCTGCTGATGAGCCTGCGGGGTCCGGCCTTCGGTGACACCGAGTGGCTCCAGGGGTGGACCTACTTCATGATGGCCTGGTGGGTGTCCTGGGGCGCCTTCGTCGGCGTGTTCCTGGCCCGCATCTCGCGCGGCCGCACGATCCGCCAGTTCATCCTGGTCGTCCTCGGGATGCCCAGCCTGGCCTTCTTCGCCTGGTTCTCCGTGTTCGGCGGCTCGGCCATCGACCTGGACCTGAACGGGGGCACGGACATCGCGGGCGCCACCGCCGCGGACCTGAACAGTGCCTTCTTCGTGACGCTGGCGGAGTTCCCGCTGCCCATGGTGACGGCGACGCTGGTGGTGATCCTGGCGGTGCTCTTCTTCGTCTCCGGGGCCGACGCCAACACCTACGTGCTGGGCATGCTCACCACGCACGGGTCCATCCAGCCCCGGACGCCGATCCTGCTGCTGTGGGGGGCGGTGACCGGCGCCCTGGCGATCATCCTGTTGATCTCGGGGGGTCTCAACGCCCTGCAACAGACCGTGATCGTGGCCTCGGCGCCCTTCCTCGTGGTCATCGTGGGCGTGGTGGTGAGCTTCCTGCGCGACCTGCGCACCGAGCCCGCCGCGGCTCCCTGCCAGCACCACGACCACGGCGCGGCCCAGGAGGACGCACCGGTCCGCACGGGCTGACGGCCGGGCACCGGCACATCGCGACAACGCCCCGGCCGCCACGGGACCACCCGTGGCGCCGGGGCGCGCCCGTGTCCGCCTGCCCTTCTGGACGGCGGGGAGCCGCTCCGGTTCACTGTGATCGCCACGGGGAACCTCCCCGCGCTCCACGGCCGCCCGATCCGATCACTCCCCACCCCCCTGGGAGCCCCCATGC
>NZ_LAVM01000087.1:0-22925 GCF_001083815.1 Nocardiopsis sp. SBT366
CCCCGACCAGCTCCCCGGGTCTGCCGGGAAACCCCTGCTCGTGGCGTCGGGACTACGCAAGTCCTTCGGTCTCACCAGGGCCCTGGAGGACGCCTCCCTGAGCCTGTACCCGGGTGAGATCGTGGCGATCATGGGCCCCTCCGGCTCCGGGAAGTCCACCCTCCTGCACTGCCTGGCCGGCGTGGTGCGCCCGGATGAAGGGGGGATCGAGTACGACGGGCGGGACCTGGCGAACACCTCGGACACCCGGCTCAGCTCCCTGCGCCGCTCCGAGTTCGGCTTCCTCTTCCAGTTCGGCCAGCTCGTCCCCGAACTCTCCTGCCTGGAGAACGTCGCCCTCCCCCTGAGGCTGGGCGGCAGCTCGCGACGCCGGGCCGAACGTACGGCCGCGCAGTGGCTGGACCGACTGGACGTGGGCGAGCTGGCGCGCAGGACCCCCGGCGAGTGCTCGGGCGGTGAGGGACAACGGGTCGCGGTGGCCCGGGCCCTCATCACCGGCCCACGCGTGGTGTTCGCCGACGAACCCACCGGCGCCCTCGACTCCCTGAACGGGGAACGGGTGATCCGCATGCTCACCGACGCCGCCCGGGAGAGCGGGGCGGCCGTCGTCGTGGTGACCCACGAACCCCGGGTGGCCGCCTACGCGGACCGCGAGGTCGTGTGCCGGGACGGCCGCACCCGGGACGTCGGAGGGCTGGGATGAGCCCGCGTGAGCGCTCCCCCCGCGGGAGCGACACGGAGAGGGACCGCCCCTCCATCCTCGGAGACCTCTCGCTGGGTGCGCAACTGTCCCTGCGCGGCGGCCGGGAGGTGGTCCTGCGGACCGTGCTGACGGCGATCGGGGTCGGCGTGGCCACCGCCGCCCTCCTCCTCGCCGCGTCCCTGCCGACCATCCTGGACAACCTGGCCCAACGGCACGCTGACCGCATGGACTACCAGGTGGCCCTTTACCCGGAACCCCCCGCTGGCGACGACACCCTGCTGGTCGGCCTCGCGGACACCCAGTACGACGGGCGGGACATCCACGGGCGGGTGGTGCGCGCCGAGGGGTCCAACCCCCCGCTCCCGCCGGGGTCGGCCGAGATCCCCGGCCACGGCGAGATCGTGCTCTCCCCCGCTCTGGCCGACCTCCTCGGCGATCCCGAGGCGAAGGCCCTCCTCCAGGGGTTCGACCACCACACCGTCGTCGGGGAGATCGGACCCGAGGGCCTCATGGGCCCTGGCGAGCTGGCCTTCTACCTCGGCAGCGCGGACCTCTCCCTGGAGAACGCCGGCATCCGCGTCACCGAGTACGGCGGCGAACCCCGTGCCGTCCTGGAGGGACCGGTCATCCTGCTGATCGGCGTGGTGGGCGTGGTCGTCATGCTCACCCCGGTCGTGGTGTTCCTGGGCGCGGCCGTGCGCTTCGGTGGCGAGCAGCGGGACCGCCGCCTGGCCGCGCTGCGGCTCATGGGCGCCGACCGGCGGGCCACCCGGCGCATCGCGGCCGGTGAGACCCTGCCCGGGGTCGCGCTAGGCCTGGCTCTGGGAACGGGGATCTTCTTCCTGGGGCGCCCGATCGTGGAGTCGGTCTCGGTGTCCTCGGGACTCTTCACCGCCGACGTGACACCCCAGCCCCTGCTCGCGTTCCTGGTCCTGGTCGGGGTCCCGATGCTCTCCCTGTGGGTGGTACTCGGTTCCATGAAGGGTGTGGTGGTCGATCCGCTCGGCACGGTGCGCCGCGCCGAACGGCCGAGCCCCAGGCTGTGGTGGCGTCTGCTGCTGCTCGTGCTCGGGGTCGTCCTCATCGTCCTGAGCATGGACTTCGAGATGACCAGGCGTCTCGGCCTGACCGGGGCCGCGTGGCTGCCCCTGGTGTCGATCGGGCTCCTGGCCGTCCTGTTCGGCACGACCGCCGCACTGCCCTGGTTGGTGGAACGTGTCTTCGGACGCGCCTCGGGCGGCCCCCTCTCCCTCCAGCTGGCCCTGCGCCGTCTCGGGGCGGCGGGCGGCGGCCCCACGCGCGCGGTCAGCGGGATCATCGTGACCGTCGCGGGCGCCATCGCGTTGCAGAGCCTGTTCGCGAACGCCTGGGCGGAGTCGACGGTGGTGCGGGCGGAGACCCGCACGCAGGCGTACGCGGAGGACGAGTTCGGGGGGTCCGGGTTCCAGATCCAGGCGGACCTGATGATGCCTCCGGCCGACAACGACCCCGTCGCCGCTGTGTCGGAGGTCCCCGGGGTGGAGGAGGCCGTGGCCTTCAGTACGGTGTGGGGCGTCGCCGACAGCGGTGCCGACGTCGTCGTGCACGTCGCCGACTGCGCCGCTCTGCGGCAGATGGCCGACCTGCCGGAGTGCTCCCCCGGGGACGCCTTCAGCGGGGTGCCGGGGTTGGCGGCCGGTGACACGGTCACGGTCCGACCCAAAGACGAGAGGGCCGAGAGCGCGTGGACGGTGCCCAGGCTCACCGAGTTCGAGGGACCGCTGGTCGAACACCCCTGGCACACCTGGGGGCACACGGCACGGGACGTCGTCCTCGCCACCCCCGAGGCCGCCGTGCTGCCAGGGGAGATCGCGACACGGAGTTCGGTCTGGATCCGAGTCGACCCGTCCGTCCCCGAGATGGAGGATGAGCTCAGGTTCGCGGTCGTGGCTCTGGATCCGACGTCACGTGTGGACTTCCCCATGCTCAGCGCCACCTACTCAGCCATGATCAACATGCGTGACGCGCTCATCGCTGGCGCCCTGGCCTCTCTGGCGGTCATCGCCGCCGGACTGGTGGTGGGCACGGTCGAGCAGGTCCGCGAACGCAGGAGGGTGCACGCGGTCCTCACCGCCTTCGGCACGCGGCGGAGCACGCTGGTGGCCTCGGTCCTGTGGCAGACCACGCTGCCCGTGCTCCTGGGCGTCGCCCTGGCTGCGACGGTCGGGACCGCGCTCGGCCTCCTGGTGCAACGGGTGGCGGGGATCCCCCTGGCCTTCACCCCGATCGACACCCTGGTCATCGTGGGCGCGGGCGTGGGGGTGGCGTTCCTGACCACCCTGTTGGCGATCCCCGCTCTGCTGCGCACGATGCGCCCGGAGGGGCTGCGCTCCGAGTGAGGGACGCGGTGGGTCCGCCCGCGACGGCGGACCCACCGTCCGACCCGGACCCACCGTCCGACCCGGACCCACCGTCCGACCCGGACCCACCGTCCGACCCGGGCCCACCGTCCGACCCGGGCCCGGCGTCCGGCTCGGGCCCGGCGTCCGGCTCGGGCCCGGCGGGGGCGCACCGGACCGCCCTGGCTAGGCTGGGGCGATGTCACAGACCGGGGAGCCCGAGAGCGGGCCAGCACCGGACACCGCACCGCTGAGTGGCGCCGCCTGGCCCGGCGAGCTGCGCCCCTACCAGAGCGAGGCGCTCGCGGAGGTGGACCGGCGCTGGTCGGACGGGGCCCGAAGAACCTGGATCGTGCTCCCTCCCGGCTCCGGCAAGACCCTCGTCGGTCTGGAGGCCGCCCGCCGTCTGGGCCGCCGGACCGTGGTCCTGGTCCCCAACACCGCCATCCAGGGGCAGTGGATCCGGCACTGGGAGGGGTTCGACCGGCCCGAGGGCCGCACCGCCGGAAGCGACCGGGGCCTCGGGCACGCCGTCAACGTGCTCACCTACCAGTCGTTGGCCGTCTTCGACCCGGACGCCGAGACCGACGAGGAGGGGCGTTCGGCCACCCCGGTCCGCGACCGACTGCACGCCAACGGGCGGGCCCTGGTGGACGCCCTGCACGGCGCCGGTCCGCTCACGCTCCTGCTGGACGAGTGCCACCACCTCCTCCAGGTGTGGGGGCGCCTGCTCGCCGAGATCCTCGACGAACTCCCCGACGCCCACGTGATCGGGCTGACCGGGACCCCCGCCGCGAGCCTCACCGCGACGGAGAAGGACCTGGTCGACCGGCTCTTCGGCCCTCCCGTGACCGGGGCGTCCATCCCCGCGCTGGTCCGGGACGGGTACCTGGCCCCGTTCGCCGAACTCGTGCACGTCACCGAACCCACGCTGACCGAGCACGAGTACCTGGCCGGGCAGGCGGCGAGGTTCGACGAGATGTGCACGGACCTGCTCGCCCCCGGGTTCGCCACCACCGACTTCCTGCCCTGGCTGGACGCGCGCTTCGTCTCCCGGGACGCCCGGGAGGGCGGCCGTGTGGACTGGGGAGCCCTGGCCGTGCGGGAACCGGAGCTCACCGACGCCGTGCTGCGCCTGCACCACCGGGGCCTGGTCGCGCTGCCCGAGGGCGCGAGGGTGCGTGAACGCCACCGGCACCCGCCGCAGGCCGAGGACTGGACGGCGCTGATCGGCGACTACGCCCGGCACTGCCTGGACCCGTCCTCCGCGAGGGACCGGGAGGCGCGTGACCGGGTCCGCGCCGCCCTGCCCTCCGTGGGCTACCACCTCACACGCAACGGTGTCCGTCGCGGCGCCTCACCGGTGGACCGGGTCCTGGCCCGGAGCGCCGCGAAGTCCCTGGCCACGGTGGAGATCCTCGCTGCGGAGAAGGACGCCGTGGGCCCACGGCTGCGCGCGCTGGTCCTGTGCGACCACGAACGCGCCTCCGCCCGCTCCCCCGCCGCGCTCCGGGGCGTGCTCTCCGACGACGCGGGGTCGGCCTGGCTCCAGGTCAGCCAGCTCGCCGCCGATCCGCGCACCCGCGGCCTGGACCCGGTCCTGGTCACCGGCCGCACCGTGGCGACCGGGCCGGGCACGAGCGCCGCGTTCCTGGAGTTCGCCCGGTCCGAACTGCCCGGGGTGGACCTGACCCTGCGCGAGACCGACGGCCTGCACACGGTGGAGGGGGCGTGGACCTCCCGCACGTGGGTGGGCGTGGTGACGCGTTTCCTGGAGTCCGGTGGCTGCCAGGTGCTGGTGGGTACGCGCGCACTGCTCGGTGAGGGGTGGGACGCGCGAGGAGTGAACACCGTGGTGGACCTGACCACCGCCACCACCCCCACGGCGGTCGTTCAGAGCCGGGGACGGGCGCTGCGCCTCGACCCGGCGTGGCCGGAGAAGGTGGCGCACACCTGGACGGTGGTGTGCGTGAGCCACGGGCACCCGCGCGGCGCCGCCGACTGGAACAGGTTCGTGCGCAAGCACGAGGGTTACCTGGGAGTGGGCGCCGACGGCGGGGTGATGAGCGGGGTGGCGCACGTGGACCCGGAACTGTCCCCGTACGACCCGCCCGAGGACCCGCTGCGGATCAACCGCCGGATGCTCGGACGCGCGGCCGATCGCGAGGGAACCCGGGCCCGGTGGCGGCTGGGTACGGGTTACGCGGACGTGCTGCTGCCCACGCTCCGGGTGTACGAGGGGCGGACGATGCCGGTGGAGGTTCCGGAGGCGGGCATGGACCTGGCGCTTCCCGGGCCGCCCGAGGTGCTGGTGGGGGATCAGGGGATCCATCCGGAGCCGGTCGACACACCGCCCGCCCGGCACCTGGCACCCACCCTCGTCACGGGCGCGATCGCCGCGCTCTGCCTGGTGTTCGCTCCCCTCGGGCTCGGGCTGCTCGCGGTGGCCGCCGGGTTCGGTCTGGCGGCCCTGGTCCACTGGTGGCGCGACTCCCTCCGGGTCAGCCGGGAGACCCTGCGCAGACAGCGGGAGGCCGCTCGCGTGCGCTCGTTGGCCCGCGCACCGGTGGGGACCTCGCGGTACGCGTGCGCGGTGGCCGACGCGCTGCACTGGGCGGGCCGCTCGGACACCGGCGCCGAGGGGGTCCGCGTCCACGTGGACACCGACGGGGTGTACCGGTTCACCCTCGCCGACCCGGGTTCGGCGGAGCTGTTCGCCGAGTCACTCGACGAGACCCTGGGCCCGCTGGTGGGCGACCTGCGCTATCTGGTCCCCCGGCACGTCCTCACCGCCCAGGAGGGGGACGGGACCGGTGAGGGTTCCGGGGTGACGCCGACGGACACGACCGTGCCGGTCTTCCACGCGGTGCCCTCCGCCCTGGGCCGTAACCGGAAGGGCGCGCTCGCGTTCGAGCGGGCGTGGCGTCGGTGGGTGTCCCGGGGCTCGGTGGTGCACACCCGCTCCGAGGAGGGGCGGGCCCTGCTCGCCGCCCACTTCGGCGGCTCCCCCCTGGAGGTGACCACGGCCCGCCGTCTCGCCTGGGAGTGAGACGGGCGGCGCTGCGGAGCGGGGCCGGGTGGAGCAGGGGCCGGTCGAGCCTGCCGAACCCACGGACTTCACCGGCTCCATCCACAGGGCACCGGCGGCTCGGGCGGGGCAGGGGGTCCGACCTTCGTCAGCCCCGATGACTCACCGGTCCCGGGCGTGCCGGGGCTCGTCGTGGCCACCGAGGTCTCCGGCAGCACCAGCTGTTCCGGATCGACGAAGGCTCGGACGGGGCAGGGGGCAGGGTGCCGGTCGAGCCTGCCGAACCCGCGGACTTCATCGGCTTCATCCACAGGGCACCGGCGGTTCGGCCCGGAGTCCGCCGCCGGGAAGTCCACAGGTGACGCCGCCGGGTCGGTGCGTGAAGTGTCCGCCCCGACGGCGTTCTCAGTGTTCGGCGCCCATCAGGTGCAGCAGCGAGTGCACCGTGGTGTCGACGAGCGTGTAGCGCACCGTGCGCCCGTCCCGTTCGTCCTGGACCCAGCCCTGGAGGCGGAGGGTCCTCAGGGCCTGGGACGCGGCGACGTCGGTGATCCCGGCCGTCGCGGCGAGCTCCCCGACCGAGGCCTTCGCCGGGCCCGCCTGGTGCATCGCGGCCAGCAGGCGCAGGCGGGTCGGATCGCCGAGCAGACGGAAGCGGTCCGCCCAGGCTCCGATGTCGATGTGGTGCTCCGAAGAGGCATCGCTGTGGGAGGTCATCGGGTCCATTATCCCCGATCGGGCCCCAGAGGGTGGCCGTCGTCTCCGGCCTCGCGGGGCGGTCGGGGCGCCGCCTCCGGTTCAGGGGGCCTGGTCGGACACTCGGCCGAGGGGAACGATCGATACCTTATCATCTGATCAGATGGTCAACCTTTCGCCATCGAAAGAACACGACTCCCACAAGGAAGCACTGAATGAACGGAACCGTCCCGACACGCGCCCTCCTCGCGACCGCCCTCGCCCCGACCCTCCTGCTGACCGCCTGCACCGGCTCCACCGAGGCCGACGCCACGGGAACCCCGACCCGTATAGTCCTCGCCGACGCCCAGCCCCTCGGTGAGTTCGACCCGGTGAACGGCTACGGCGAACTCGGCGCCTCCCCGATCTTCGAGGGCCTCCTGCGCCCCGAGTCCTCCGGCGACGACGCACTTCCCGAACTGGTCCCCGCCCTCGCCGCCTCCGCTCCCGAACCCAACGAGGACAACACCGTCTGGGACGTGGAGCTGCGCACCGACGTCACCTTCTCCGACGGCTCCGCCCTCGACGCGGACGACGTGGTGGCCACCTACTCCGCCGTGCTGGACCCCGACACCGCGTCGGAGGTCGCCGGTTCCTACTCGATGATCGAGTCGGTCACCGCAGTCGACGACCACACCGTGCGCTTCACCCTCAACTACCCCTACTACGCCATGCCCGCGCGGCTGACCCTCGGCATCACCCCGTCCGAGGAGATCACCCCGGGCCCGGCCGCCGACTCCGAGCGCAACCGCGCACCGGTGGGCACCGGCCCCTACGTGCTGTCCGACCTCAGCGCCGACCAGGCCGTGTTCGAGGCCAACCCCGAGTACCACGGCACCGCGCCCGAGGTCACCGAGCTGGTCATCCTCTCCGTCCCCGACGACAACACCCGGGCCCAGCGCATGCGGGCGGGCAACATCGACGGCACCGTGCTCCCCCCGGTGACCGCCGAGACCTTCGCGGACGTCGACGGCTCCGAGGTCCTGCCCGTGCGCACCGCCGAGTGGCGCGGCCTCTCCCTCCCCTCGGACCACCCCTTCACCGCCGACCCGGACGCCCGGCTCGCGATGAACCTCGGGGTGGACCGCGACGGGATCGTGGAGAACGTGCTCGCCGGTCACGGGCACCCCGCGCACACCCCGGTCCCGGACGTCTACGGTGAGGCGCACGACCCGGAGGCCGTCTTCGCGTACGACCCCGACGCCGCCGCCGAACTCCTGGACGAGGCCGGTTGGGCAGAGGGCCCGGACGGCGTCCGTGTCCGTGACGGCGACCGCGCCGAGTTCACCCTGTACTACCTGACCTCGGACCACCTGCGCCGCGACCTCGCCACGGCCTTCGCCGCCGAGATGGAGCCGCTGGGGATCGAGGTCGACATCCAGGGAGCCTCCTGGGACGAGATGGGCGAGAACTCCACCGAGGCCGGCATCCTGCTCGGCGGCGGCGACAAGCCCTACGACCTGGACACCCAGGTGTACGCCACCCTGCACACGCGCGAGGCCGACACCCCCACCTACGAGAACCCGGGCGACTTCGCCATCCCGGGCGTCGACGAGGACCTGGAGGAGGCCCGCCGGACCCTGGACCCCGACGAGCGCGTCGAGGCCTACCACCGGGTCCAGCAGGCCTACGTCGAGAACCCCACGTACGTGTTCATGGCGTTCGTCGACCACACCTACGTCGCCGCCGAGGACGACTGGGACCGCGGCCCGCTCGTGCTCGAACCCCACGCCCACGGGGTCTCCTGGGGTCCGTGGTGGAACCTCGCCGAGTGGCGTCGATGAGTTCCTCCCCCGTCCGCCGGATCCGGTCGCACCGGACCCGGTGGCGGGACCGCCGCCGCGAGCTGGCGGGGCTGGTGGCGCGCCGCGTCGCCATCGGGCTCCCGATGCTCGTGGGACTGAGCGCGCTGGTCTTCCTGCTCGCCGCGCGCTCCCCGTTCAACCCGCTCGCCGCCTACCTGGGCGCGGGCTACCAGCGGACCACCGAGGAGCAGCGGGAGTCCCTCAGCACCGCGCTGGGGTTCGACGTCCCCTGGTGGCGGGCCTGGTGGTCCTGGGCCACCGACCTGCTCCAAGGGGACCTCGGCTGGTCCCGGGGGTACGCGATGCCGGTCTCCGAGGTGTTCGCCGAGCGGCTCCCGTGGACCCTGCTGCTCTCCGGCACCGCCCTGGTGGTGGCCGTGCTGTCGGCCCTGGTGTGGGGCACGGTCGCCGGGCTCCACCCAGGGTCGTGGCCGGACCGGATCGTCACGCGCGTCGGCGTCCTGGTCCAGGCGGTCCCCCCGTTCGTCCTCGCCCTGGGCTCCGTCACCGTGTTCGCGGTGATCCTGCGCTGGGCCCCGGTGGCGGGGGCCGCCGCCCCAGGCGAGGCCCCCACGTTCGGCGGGGTGGTGGCCCACCTGGTGCTGCCCGCCTGCACCCTCGCCCTGACCCAGATCCCGTGGCTGCTGCTGGCGGTGCGCACCGCCGTGGCGCGCGCCCGGGGGTCGGAGCCGGTCCGTGCCGCCCGGGCGCGTGGTGTGTCCCCGGTCAGGGTTGTCACCGGGCACGTGCTGCCGGTCTCGCTCGCCCCCCTCGTGACGATCGTGGGGGCGCGATTGCCCGAACTCGTCGTGGGCGCGGTGCTGGTGGAGGAGATCTTCGCCTGGCCGGGGATCGCCGCGGCCCTGGTCGCCTCGGCGCAGTCGCTCGACTTCCCGCTACTGGCCGCCCTCACCCTGGCCACCACCGCCGTGGTGCTGCTCGGATCGCTGCTGGCCGACTCCACCTACCTGTTCCTGGACCCGAGGGTGAGCGCCGATGTCTGAGCCCGACCCCGGAATGAGCGCGACGGCCACCCGGCCGCGTCGACGCCCCACCGTCCGGTTCCTGCCCGCCGCGACCCTGACCGCCCTCGTCGGCTACGCCGTCCTCGTCCCCTGGTGGGCCGGGACCCAGACGGCCGACTTCGCCCAGGCCCTGCTGCCACCCGGCCCGGGGCAGTGGTTCGGCACCGACCACTCCGGCTACGACCTGTTCGTTCGCTCCGCCGAGGGGCTGCGGGTGTCGCTCCTGGTGGCGCTGGTGTGCGCCGTGGTGGCCACGGTGCTGGGGGTGGCGGTCGGAGCGGTCGCCGCCACCGCGGGCGGGCGGGTCGACCGGTTGCTCATGCGCACCACCGACGGGGTGAACGCGCTGCCCCACCTGTTGATCGGCGTCGTCATCGTCGCCCTCTACCCCGGATCACTGCCCGCGATCATCGCGTCGATCGCACTCACCCACTGGCCGCAGATCGCCCGCGTCGTGCGCGCCGAGATGCTCTCGGTGCGCTCCTCGGACTACGTCGAGACCGCCTACCTGTGGGGCGCCTCCCGGGGACAGGTGCTGTACCGGCACCTGCTGCCCGCCGCGCTCCCGCAGGCCACGGTGGGTCTGGTGATGCTGGTTCCGCACGCCGTCTGGCACGAGTCCACGCTCAGCTTCCTGGGCCTTGGCCTCTCACCCGACGAGGCCAGCCTGGGCACCCTGCTGGAGGTCGCGCGCGGCGACGTGTTCACCGGGGCCTGGTGGACGCTGGCCGCCCCGGCCGGTGTGCTCGTGGCCACCACGCTGTCGGTGGCCGGACTGAGCCGGGCGCTGGACGGCGGACGTCCCGGTCGGCGGCGCGGACGCGGTTCGGTCCCGCCACAGGTCACCGTGCCCCCGGACGGCGGGGGGCCGGACGACGGGGACCCGGGCGGCACCGCCCCTCCCCTGGTCCGGGTACGGTCCCTGACCCTGCGACTGCCGACCGACGACGGCCGCTGGGTGCACGCCGCCACGGAGGTCGACCTCGACCTGCGCGCGGGCGAACTGACCGCCCTGGTCGGGGAGTCCGGTTCCGGAAAGTCCACGCTGGCCTCGACCCTGTGTGGTCTCTCACCTGCGGGGACCCGCGCCTCCGGGAGCGTGCTGATCGACGGCCGGGAGATGCTCGGCGCCGACGAACCCGCCTGGCGTGCGCTCCGAGGGCGCACGATCGGGTGGGCCGCCCAGTCCGGGGCCGGAACCTTCACCCCGGTGCGGCGGGTGGGACCGCAGATCGCCGAGGTGATCTCCGCGCTGGGCACCGAGGAGTCGGTCCCCGGACTCCTGGAGCGGGTCGGTCTGGAGGCCGACGCGGCGGAACTGCTCCCGCACGAGCTGTCCGGGGGTATGGCGGTGCGGGCGGTGACGGCCGCCGCGCTCGCCGGCCGACCCCGGGTGCTGCTGGCAGACGAGCCCACCGCGGGGCTGGACCCGGAACTGGCCGCGCAGGTCCTGCACCTGCTGCGACGCGTGGCCGACTCCGGCACGGCCGTCCTGGTCATCACCCACGACCTCCAGGCACTGGAGACGACGGAGGTGGCCGACCACGTGGCGGTGATGTACGCGGGGCGGATCGTGGAACAGGGCCCCGCCCTGCGGGTGCTGTCCGAACCCGAACACCCCTACGGCAGGGCCCTGATGGCGGCGCTGCCCGCGCACGGGCTGCACCCGCTGCCGGGGCTGCCACCGGAGCTGACCGACCTGCCCGCCGACCACACCTTCGCCGACCGGACGGGAGAGACCGATGTCGTTGGTGGCTGACCGCGTCACCTGCCGCTACGGGGGCCGGGTGGTCCTGCGGGGAGCGAGCCTGGCCGTCGCTCCGGGCCGCGTCCTGGGGCTGACCGGCCCCTCCGGCAGTGGCAAGTCGTCCCTGGCCCGGATCCTCACCGGCCTGCGCCCACCCGATGAGGGAACGGTGCTGGTCGACGACCGGTCACTGTCCACCCGGCGGGGTCGGATGGACGGTCGGCTGGGTCTGCTGCACCAGTCGCCCGGAGCGGCCACGGACCCGAGGATGCCGCTGCGGCGGATCATCGCGGAACCGTTCTCCGCGCGGGGCCGGTCCGGTCCGCGCGGCGTGGAGGCGGCCGACAGCGCCGCCGACCTGGCGCGCCGGGTGGGCCTGACCCCGGACCTGCTCGACCGGTACCCCGACCAGGTCTCGGCCGGTCAGCTGCAACGGGCCTGCGTGGCGCGGGCGCTGGCCGCCGCCCCGGCCTACCTGGTCTGCGACGAGCCCACCGCCATGCTCGACGCCGCCTCCACCGCGACCATCGCGCACCTGCTGTCCGAGCTCGCCGCCGAGGGTGTCGGCGTGCTCGCGATCAGCCACGACCACGCGCTGCTGGACGCCTGGGCCCACGAGGTGGTGGACATCGGGGAGCTGGCTGGCTGACCCCGAGGAGGGTCGTCCGGCCAGTGGTCCGACAGCCGACCGTCCGCTTCTGTCGAACGGCTGGCCAGGTGGACGGGTGGGGGAAGGGACCCGGCTGGCTGAACGGCGAGGGATCGGGTTGACCGACCGACACCACGCCCCCTGCGGCCGAACGCGACGAAGGGCCGCGGAGCGTGCTCCCCGGCCCTTCGCGGTCCGTGCGGTTCGTGGTCGGTGCGGCTCTCAGGCGAACACGTCCGCCGATCCGGCCGCGCCCTCGTACCCGACCGGATCGGCGAACCCCGCACGCCACCGCGCCCAGGTGTCGGCGACCTGCGCGTCCGCCTCGTGGGCGTGCTCGGCCACCGCCCGTGCCAGCGCGCCGGGCCCGTGCAGCAGGGTCTCCCGCACACCCACCGATCGCTCCGGACGGGCACCGAACAGGAAGGTCGAGCTCTGCACCCGGTTGCCGCCCATGACCCCCGGGGCCGCGGACAGCAGCGGATCACGCAGGTCCAGATCCTCCACCAGGAGCGGACGCCCGTCCACGTCGGCCCGGGTGACCGAACGCAGCGGCCCCCCTGAGGCCTCGTAGCTGCGGCCCAGCACCAGGGTCTCGTGCACCAGCGCCCGACCGGAGCCGGACAACCGCACCCGCGTGTGCCGGGTGATGTCCGCCCCCGAGCTCACCACGAACGGGGCGCCGCGCCACACCAGGCACGCGCCGTCGGCCACGTTCAGGTCGGCCCGCCAGCTCGCCGCCCCTCCCCGGGCGTCGTAGGCGACCATCCCGGACGGCTCCACCAGCTCCAGCCACACGCCGGGGCCGACGGTGATCTCCATCCGCAGGTCGTCCCCGGCGAGCAGCAACGCGTAGGTCCCCAGCAGAGCCACCCGCGCGGTGTCACCCCGAACGCCCAGGGGTTGGGCCCGCAGGTACGTTCCGCCGGACAGGTCGGTCAGGCGCACCCGCCCGCCGACCCGCTCGACGGTCACGCGGGCCGCGACGGTCTCACTCATCCGTGCTCGTGGCCGTCCCCGTCACCCTCGTGGGTGTGGGAGGTGCCGTCGGCGTGGGTGTGCGGGGCCATCGGGCCCGGGTCGCGCGGCACGTGGCTACCGGCGCGGTAGTCGGCCAGCACCTGGTGCACCCACCCGGCGAGGGCCTTGATGGAGACGTCGTCGTGCTGGCTCAGGGCCAGCACCGGGAGACCGCCACGGGAGCTGGAGGCGTCGGCCACCATCTGCTCCGCGTCCACGCCCACGTGCGGGGCGAGGTCGGTCTTGTTCACCACGAGCAGGTCGGCGCGCTCGATGCCGGGGCCGCCCTTGCGGGCCACGTCGCCGCCACCGGCCACGTCCAGGACGAAGATCTGCGCGTCGGCCAGGGCGGGGCTGAACGTGGCGGTGAGGTTGTCACCGCCGCTCTCCACCACGACCAGGTCCAGCGGGGCGAACTCCGCCTCCAGGTCCTCCACCGCCAACAGGTTGGGAGTGACGTCGTCACGGATGGCCGTGTGCGGGCAGGCACCGGTCTCCACCGCGTGGATGCGCTCGATCGGCAGGACCCCGGCCGCGCGGAGCAGGCGGGCGTCCTCGTCGGTGTAGATGTCGTTGGTGACCACGGCCATGCTCAGCTCGTCGGCGAGCTCACGGCACAGGGTCGCGATCAGCGTGCTCTTGCCGGTTCCGACCGGACCGGCCACGCCCAGGCGCATGGCGCGCCGGGTGCCGGTGCTGGAGCCTGCGGCCGCGTTTGCTTCGGTCTGCTCAGGCAACGAAGATCCTCCTGGTCTTGAGTTGGTGTTCGAGGGACCACCCCTCGATCTGGGGTGCGGTACGGGCCGGGAGGTCGTCGGGCCCCCGGACCGCGAGCGCCTCCGCGACGGACGCGGAGATCACCCCCTCGGCTCCGAGCACCCACCCGGCCGCTTCAACCGGGTCAACAGGTGCGAGCTTGAGCGCGGCGGAGGCCACGGTCTGGGCGTCGTCGTACAGACTCACCCGCGCGACCTCGGCCTCGTCCGACCCCATGACGGCGGCCACCACCCCGAGGGCGATCGGCCGCTGCGGGGCCCGGCCCAGCGTGCGCAGCGCCTTCACCGCCGGGTGCTCCGGCCACAGGCGGTCGGCGAGGCGGACCAGCCCCCGGCCGAGCAGCCCCGAGATGTCCCGGAGCGGCTCGCTCGGCGAGCGGGCCAGCAGCGCCTCGTGCACGTCGGCGAGGGCCCCGGCGTCCACGCCGACCCCCTCGGGCCCGTCCGTGGTGGGGCCGGGAGCGGCGGCGCCCCCGACCGCCCGGTGGGCCAGGACCGAGGCCGCCGCCTCCACCAGCCCGACCGTGCGGGTGCGGGCCGCGATGTAGTCGGCGATGCGGTCCGAGGGCATGCCGTCGAGAAGGGCCGGTTCGAGCCCGGCGGAGTAGGTGTGGCCACCCACCGGCAGCCGGGCGTCGGCCAGCAGCAGTGTGCCCAGTCCAGTACTCACACGGCGGCCTAGAACATCGAGTACCGCTGCGCGAGCGGCACCACGTCCACGGGCTGCGGCTTCACGAACTCACCGTTGATACTGATCGCGAACGTCTCCGGGTCCACGTCGATCTTCGGCAGCGCGTTGTTGTTCGGCATGTCCGCCTTGGTGACGTCGCGCGTGGGCCGCACGCCCACCAGCCTGCGCTGGAGCCCCAGCCGCTCGGCCAGCCCGTCATCGATCGCCATCGGGGACACGAAGCTCACCGCGAGGTCGGCCGCCGACGTGGGCTGCGCGGCCAGGGTCGGGCGCAGCAGCACCGGCTGCGGCAGGGGGACGGCGCCGTTGGGGTCGCCCAGCGGAGCGGCGACGATGGCACCGGCCTTGATCACCGCGGAGGGCCGGATGCCGAAGAACGCGGGGTCCCACAGCACCAGGTCGGCCATCTTCCCGGGCTCGACGGACCCGATCACGTGGTCGACGCCGTGGGCCACCGCGGGGCAGATGGTGTACTTCGCGACGTACCGGCGGGCACGGGCGTTGTCGGCGGGCAGCTCCGAGGAGAGGCGCCCGTACCTGTTCTTCATCACGTGCGCCACCTGCCACGTGCGGCAGATCAGCTCACCGATCCGACCCATCGCCTGGGCGTCCGTGGAGGTGATCGCGATCGCGCCCATGTCGAGCAGGACGTCCTCGGCCGCCATCGTGGAGGCGCGGATGCGCGAGTCGGCGAAGGCCAGGTCCTCCTGGACACGCGGGTTCAGGTGGTGCACCACCATCAGCATGTCCATGTGCTCGGCCACGGTGTTCACCGTGAACGGCAGGGTCGGGTTGGTGGAGGCGGGCAGGACGTTCGACTCACCGGCGGTGATGATGATGTCCGGCGCGTGGCCGCCGCCCGCGCCCTCGGAGTGGAACACGTGGATGCCGCGACCGGCGATCGCCTCCAACGTGCGCTGGACGTAACCGGTCTCGTTGAGCGAGTCCGCGTGCAGCGCCACCTGGAGACCGAACTCGTCGGCGCCACGCAGGGCGGCGTCGATCGCGGCCGGGGTCGCGCCCCAGTCCTCGTGGACCTTGTAGCCGCCCGCCCCGGCCAGCGCGTCCTCGCGCAGTGCCTCCACGGAGACGGTGCTGCCCTTGCTGAACAGCAGGACGTTGAGCGGGAACTTGTCCAGGGCGCGGTGCATCATCCGCAGCGCGTGCGCGCCCGGAGTGACCGTGGTGGCCTTGGAGCCCTCCGTGGGGCCGGTGCCGCCGCCGATCACCGTGGTCGTACCGGTGGTCAGCGCCTCGTGCATCTCGATCTCGCTGAGGAAGTGCACGTGGGTGTCGATCGCCCCGGCCGTGAGGATCTTGCCCTCACCGGCGATGACGTCCGTGCCGGGGCCGATCAGCAGGTCCGGGTGCACGCCGTCCATGACGTCCGGGTTCCCGGCCTTGCCGATGGCCACGATGTCGCCGTCGCGGATACCGACGTCGCCCCGGACGATCCCCCAGTGGTCCATGACGACCACGTTGGTGATCACCAGGTCGAGGGCGCCTTCGGAGCGCAGGGTCATGCCCTGGCCCATCGACTCGCGGATGCTCTTGCCGCCGCCGAAGACGACCTCGTCACCGCCGACGGTGCGGTCCTCCTCGACCTCGATCCACAGATCGGTGTCGCCCAGGCGGATCTGGTCCCCGACCGTGGGTCCGTACAGCTGCGCGTACTCACGGTGGTCGATGCGGCTCACGGCTGCTGCTCCTCAGTGTCCTCTGTCGCGTCCGGGTCACCAGGCAGGACCTCGGTGGGCACCACCTCGGCCGGGTCACCGTCGTGCGCGTCGAGCTCACCGACGCGCATCGTCGCACCGGAGGCGCGCTCCGGTTCGGGGACCTCGACACCGGGGGTGCCGAACGGGATCACCGGCCGCGGCACGCGGTCATCGGTCTTGGGCTCCTTGCTCAGGTCCTGGATCTGAAGGCCCGGGACGTACCGTCGGCCGCCGAGGGCGACCAGTTCGACGGTGCGGCTCACGCCGGGTTCCAGGCGGATCGAGGTGCCTGCGGGGACGTCCAACCGGAACCCCTGGCACGCCTCGCGGTCGAAGCGCAGCGCGGGGTTGGCGTCCGGGAAGTGCAGGTGGGAGCCGATCTGGATGGGTCGGTCCCCGGCGTTGACGACCACGAGGGACAGCCGTTCGCGGTCGGCGTTCAGGTCCAGGGGGGCGGAGCGGGTACGGATCTCACCGGGAATCGTGGGGTCGTTCCGGGGACGGGTCAGCTCCGGGGACGGGTCGCCTCCGGGGTCGGGCCGGGTCCGTGACTGGATCGGCTCCGTGATCGTGACGAGCTTGCGTCCGTCGGGGAAGGTGGCCTCGACCTGGACGTTCGGGATCATCTCGGAGACCCCGTCCATGACCTCCTCACGGGAGAGCACGGTGCGCCCCTCGTTCATCAGGTCGGCCACCCTGGCACCTTCACGGGCCCGCTCGATCACCCAGCAGGACAGCAGCGCTACCGATTCCGGTTGGTTGAGCTTGACACCCCGGTCCCGCCGGTCTCGGGCGATCATGCCCGCGACGGCCAGGAGAAGCTTCTCGGTATCGGAGGGAAGTAGATGCATGAACCACCTCTCAACGATTCGTTATGGGTTTGGTAGCAACACCAACCCACCTAGGTTTTAGCACGTGAGAGCCGTGTGGCAAGTCCATACAGGCTTCCGGGCAGCCTCGGCGCACCCACCCGGAGCCCCCGGAAGCACTGTCGGACAAGGGCAAACACACCCGAACCATGTGCGACAAACACTGGTACATTTTTTGGTGAGACGCCCCCTCCGCCCCGCTCTCACGGAGTGATCGAGCCGCCTCCCGAGGACACACGCGTTCGTGGTTTTTCCGGAGGCGCCGACGGGGTCGTTCGTCATCCCCTCAGCCGGTCACCGCGATCGTCGACCCTTCGCCACGTTCGCCGTCCGGGTCGTCTTCCCGAAGGTGACAGCACCGGCTCGGGGGTGGCCGGGACTCGCGGCCGGTCGCGGGGACTCCTGGTTCGTGGAGGTCTCGGTTCTGGCAGGACGCCCCCGCCCAAGGGGGCCCACGCAAGCGGGCTTGCGACCTACCCGACGGGGCCGCTGCCCTCGGGCCCTTCGGCCGCTCAAGCCGAAGATCAGCTCGTCGACCCCTCCGGCACGGGCTCGGGCTCGAGCCGTCGCCCCGAACCCGGACTCGCTCGGAGGGAGTCGGGCGCGGCGGGTTCCTCTCCCCAGGACCGGGTGTCAGCGTGCGGGCGGGTTCCTCGTCCCGGGGTCGGGATCAGCGTGCGGGCGGGGCCGCGGCGGGCGGCCTCAGGCCAGCGACGAGGGTGTCCACGAAGACGTCGCGGTCCTCCGGCGCCCCCAGGCGGATGGCGTGTTCGATCCCGCAGACCAGGCGCTCCACCTGGGCCGTCGTCAGGTCCCCGCGGATCGCGCCGCTCCCCTTCGCCCTGTCGAGCAGATCGGTGAGCTCACCGAAGATCGAGGCCTTGAGCGCCGCCACCTCCTCGCTCACGTCGTCGTTGGCGAGCAGGACCGCCTGGAGGCCGCCCGCCTCCAGGTGCAGGTCGACCACGGCGCCCAAGGCCACGTCGAACCCGCGACCCGGGTCCGGGTCGGCGCAGGCCCGCGCGGTGAGCGCCCGCAGGCGGCCCAGGGTCTCCACGGTGAGTTCCTCGACGAGCGCGTGGGACGTGGGGAAGTGGCGGTAGACGGTCCCGACCCCCACCCCCGCCTCACGGGCGATCTCGTTGAGGCGCAGGTCCTTGGGGTCGCTCCGCCGCGCGACCTCCAGGATGCGCTCGCGGCTACGGGCGGCGTCTGCGCGCAGTGCGTTCATGGGGACATCCTAGCCGAAGCGGATAACTCATCCGATTGCTGTTACAGTAAGCGGATAAGTCATCCGATTGATGGGAGAGGCGCCATGGACTGGGACCCCGAAGTGCTGCCCGAACAGCGCGAACGCACACTGGTGGTGACCGGGGCGACCGCGGGCATCGGCTACTTCGCGGCCGAACGGCTCGCCGCAACAGGCGCGCACGTCGTGCTCGCGGGGCGTTCGGCCGAGCGTCTGGGCACCGCCGAGGCCGCGATCCGCACACAGGTGCCGGACGCGAGTCTGAGCTCGTTGCTCCTGGACCTCGCGTCGCCCGAGTCGACGTCCGGGGCCGTCTCGGAGCTCGCGGAGTACGAACGCCTCGACGGGCTGCTGCTGAACGGCGGCTCCATGTCGCTGCGCGCCGCCGACCGGACCCCTGACGGCCTGTCGATGCTCCTGGCAACCCACGTGCGAGCGAACGTGGGTTTGGTGGCGGGGACGCTCCCGCTCATGGAACGAACCGCGCGTGAGCACGGCGCGACCGCGAGGATCGTGCACACCTCGACGTCGTTCGTGGACCTGCTGCGCAAGGGGGTCCGGGACGTGCGGCACGGTTCCCGCGTCGGCGTCCTCGCCTACACCCGGAGCAAGGCGGTCACGGAGATGTTCGCCTACGAACTCGACCGTCGGCTGAGGGCGGCGGGTACGCCGGTGGCCTCGCTGGTCTCGCGCCCGGGGGTCGGTGTGGACGCCCGGACACCGCGCCGCCCGGGGATCCGGGACGAGACGATCCCCATCCAGCGCAACCCCTACACGTTGTGGGCCCAGGGCAAGGACGCCGCGGCCTGGTCCGCCCTGCGCGCCCTCACCGATCCCCGGGCCCAGGGAGGCGACCTCTACTCCCCGAGCGGTGGGGTCAAGGGGCCCCCGGCCCGCCTGACCCCGAACCCACTGACCCAGTCACCCCCTCCGGAGGCGCTGGAGTCGGTGTGGAAACAGCTGGAGGCCCTGGCCGGGGTCCAGCTGCCGACCACCGGTGACCGCGCCCCGGCCTGAGCCGCGACCGGGTGCGCCGTCGTCGTTCGGGACGGTTGGTCGTCGTTCGGGACGGTTACTCGTCGTCGTCCTCGTGGTGGTCCAGGTTGGCGGTGCCGCGGCGCCAGTAGCCGTCGACCTCGCAGGTCTCGTTGCGGACGAACCCGCGCTCCTTGAGGAGCCTGCGGATGGGCTTGAGGGTGCCCGCCTCACCCGCCGCGTAGACGAAGCCGTCGCCCTCGGGCAGCTCCAGGGCCTCGAAGGCCCTCAACAGCAGGTCCGTGCTGCCGGGCTCGGCGTCGCCCCGGTGCAGCCAGGTGATCTCGGCGTCCTTGGGGGTCCGGACCAGCTGCTCCTCGTCGGCGTCGGCGACCTCGAAGAAGGCGCGGACCGTGGCGTCCTCGGGGAGTTCCTCCACGTAGCGGGCGGCCGCGGGCAGGGCGGTCTCGTCGACGAGGAGGACGTGGTAGTCGAACTCACCGGTGATGTGGGCGGTGCCGCGCGGGCCCAGGACGCCGAGCCGGTCGCCCTTCACCGCGTTGGTGGCCCAGCGCCCGGCGGGGCCGTGGTCGTGGGCGACGAAGTCGATGGTCAGGCGCCGCGCGTCGTGGTCGAGATGGCGCACCGTGTAGTCGCGGAAGACCACTCCCTCCGCCCGGAAGTTCAGGCAGCGGTCGTCCTCGACGACCGGGAGCACGTGGTCGCCGGCCTCGTTGGGGAACCAGAGCTTGACGTGGTCGGCGAAGCCGTCGCTCTGGAGCCCCTCGAAGTCGGGACCCTCCAGGTGCACGCGGATCATCCGGGGGGTCACCCGCTCGATCTCCGCCACCTCGAGCACGCGGCTCTTGAGGGGGTACATCTCGATGCGGCGTTCGTGGGTCACTGCTTCTCCTGCTGCGGTTCGGGGTTGCTGTTCGGACTGGTTGCGGGGGCGGGGGCGATCTCGGGTTCTCGGAGGACCTGTGCGGTGCGCAGCCCGGCGAAGGCCACCGCGAGCGCCCCGACGCTGACGACGGTGAGCGCTCCCCCGGCCATCATGGCGCCCGCCGCTCCGATGACGGGGGCCAGCCCTCCAAGGGTGAGCGCGCCCGCCGAACTCCCCACGGTGGACTGCGCCGTCCACACCGAGTTCACGCGGCCACGCAGGCGGTCCGGGGTGTGGGACTGGAGCAGCGCGTACCGCAGGATCTCCTCCACGACCTGCCCGAAGCCGAGGAAGACCAGGAACGCGAAGGCGACCGGCGCCCAGGTGCTCGCCCCGAGCCCCAGGACGGCCAGCCCGCAGAGGGCGACGGCGACGAGCAGGAGCGCGCCGGTGCGTCGGGCGCGTCCGGCCCAGCCACTGGTCAGCGATCCGATGAGCGCGCCGATCGCGGGCGCTGTGTACAGGAGGCCGACCAGGGTGGGGCCGCCGCCGAGGACCTTGTCGGTGAACTCGTTGATGAGCACCTGGGGCGCGGCGAAGAGCATCTGGGCCAGGCCCAGCAGCAGCAGGGGCCCGACGACGCGGTGCCGCACCGCGAACCCCGCGCCCTCCCGCAGGGCGGTCAGTACCGGCTGGGTACGGCTCTCCTCCGGGGGGTCCAGGCGGGGCAGGCGCCAGACGAGCACGGTGGTGAAGAGCGAGAGCAGCGCGGTGACGACGTAGTTCCCGCCCATCCCCAGCGCCGCGATGATCACTCCGCCGAGCGCGGGCGCCAGGACGGAACCGAGTTCGCCGTTGAGGGCGAGCAGGGCCCCGGCGGCGGGGAGCCGGTCGCGCGGGACGAACCCGGGGGCGGCCGCCTGGAGGGCGACGGCGCTGAAGGAGCCGAGGAAGCCGTTGAAGGCGGCGACCGCGTAGATCACCCAGAGCCAGGGTTCGGCGGGCACGAGGGTGTTGACGGCCAGGGCACCGAAGCCGATGACGGCCGAGGCGCGGCCGATCACGATGAGGCGCCGCCGGTCACTGCGGTCGGCGAGCATGCCGCCGACGAGGGTGCCCGCGAGGACGCTCACCGCGGAGGTGGTGTGGACGGTGGCGACGAGCAGTGAGGACCCGGTGAGCTCGTAGACCTGCATGGGCAGGGCCACCGCCGCGAACCCCAGCCCGAAGATGGAGACGAGCCGGGCGACGAAGACGATCCTGAACTCACGGCTCAGGCGCAGTGGGCTGATGTCGACCATCAGCTGGGAGAGCTTCACGGGGTCCTTCACGGGTGGGGCGGGCGGTGGCCCGCTCTCGCGGTCTGCCGGTGCTCGGTCGCGGTGGGCCCCGGCCCACCGGTTCCGTCAGGCGAGCGCCTCACGCAGGCTGCGGGGGCGCAGGTCGGTCCAGTGCGCGTTGACGTAGCCGAGCGCCTCGTCCCGGGAGACGGGGCCGTGGACGGGGGTCCACCCCTCGGGGACACGGGCGAACCCGGGCCACAGCGAGTACTGCTCCTCGGCGTTGACGAGAACGAGGAAGGTGCCTTCGGTGTCGTCGAAGGGGTTGGTCATGGTCGCTCCTTCGTTGGGGTCGCGTGTGACACGGGCCTGCGGCTAGAGGGTCTCCAGGACCTGTTCGATCTGGTCGAGGACGTCGTTGCCCTGGGCCCAGGTGCGCGCGGCGCTGTACCGCAGCGGGTGGACCTGGTCGTTCTCCACGGCGGTGAGGGGTTGCCAGAGGTCCTGCTGGAGCAGGTCGGCGGTGAAGGGGTCGGGCTCGTGGGCGACGTCGGTCTCGTAGAAGACGACGTCGGCGTCCTGGAGCTTGTCGATGTTCTCGTAGGACTGCCAGGCGGCGAAGTCGGTCCCGGCCTCCTCGGTGACGGAGGCCGCCTCGGCGCCGAGTTCGTCGAGGATGAAGGCGCCCCAGGCGTTGGTGTTGATGACGGCGAACTCGTTGTCGACCCCGAAGACCACCGCGAAGGTGTGGTCCTCGAGCTGGTCGGCGTGGGTCTGGCTGATCTCGGTGACGCGTTCCTCGTAGCGCTCGCGCTCCTCCTGGGCGCGTTCGCCGTCGCCGACGACCTCCGCGAGCCGGAGGCTCATGTCGCGGAGTTCGTGCCCGGCGCCCTCGAAGTCGAACAGGACGGTGGGCGCGATCTCGGAGAGGGTCGCGAAGTGTTCCTCGTAGTCCTCGTGGCTCTGCTCGCGGACGCCGCCGATGATGAGGTCGGGTTCGGCGGAGGCGATGGCCTCGATGTTGAGTTCGAGGCTGGAGGCCTGGACGACCGTGGCCTCCTCCAGGACGGCGAGTTCCTCGGGGGTGTGGAGTCCGGGGTTGGGCTCGATCACGCCGACGGGGTCGATCCCGGCCTCGACGAGGATCTCGTTGCCGAACTCCAGGGCGACGATCCGCTCGGGGTTCTCGGGGACCTCGACAGTGCCGTAGTCGGTCTCGACCTGGACGGTCGCCCCGTCCGCGTCGGTGCCGTCGGCCGTGTCCGAGGTGTCGCCGCAGGCGGTGAGGGCCAGTGCCAGGGCGAGGCCGCAGGCGATGGGGGCACCTCCCCTGAGGTGGGTCGTCAGCTGTTTCACGGTTTCGCTTTCGTGGGAGTGGGGTGGGGCGGTGG